>CBDUQP010000028.1:0-29489 GCA_965369385.1 uncultured Phycisphaerales bacterium | reverse complement strand
CTCCGGCGTCGAAGATCCCGATGCACATCGGGGCTCACCTGCTCTGTGTACGAGATTTCTTTCTCGACAGAAAGAAATCTCGTACACCGCCGCAGACCAGGGGCACCAACCCTTGGCAAGCGACAATGGTTCCATTAGAATGAACTCACACTACTGCACAAAGACTGTCCTGAAATCGCTGATCATCAGAAGGGGGTCGATAATGCAACTTCCCGATATTCGCCAAGCCGCCCGGCAACCGCGCAATCCCGCTGCCGGCAGAAAGCAAGCACTGTGCCTATTACCGGTGGGCCTGCTTGTCACGCTACTCTTGCATGGATGCGTATCAGCAATCTACATTCCCGTTTCCGCCAAGGACTTACCTCAGTCCGCCCGGGCCACGCTGAATTGGAAGAGCGAGTCTATTGAGCTTGGTACTAACTGCAGTCTGCTCAACCGAATAGACTACACATTGATTGACAATGGGATCAACGGGCGGGCGTACATCACTCCCGGCCGACACGTTGTCTACTTCAATACCTATCGCAACCACGCAGTCAACGCGGACGAAAAGAACATTCGAAGAGGCCGCGCCCAGCACCAGCGAATTATCCACGATTTCCATTCCGGCCAGGAATATATTTGGGACAGCGAAGCAGGCACGATCAAGAGCGTAGCGGAGTAATGGCTAGACAACGGGCCAGGCTGGGTATGATTGTTTTAGTAGGGCGGCTAAGCAAATGATGCTTTATTACTGCTGCTTTCTCGCGGCGGGCGAGCCTGCTATACTGGCGTCTTAAACAAACTCTGGAGACGCCCATGGATGGATTCGTACATCTTCACGTTCACTCGCATTTCTCGCTGCTGGACGGTGCATGCAGGATAGAGGATCTCGTTGAGACCGCAGCCAAGCATGGATCACCCGCAATCGCGATAACCGATCACGGTAACATGTTCGGTGCAGTCGAATTCTATAAAGCCGCCAAGGCAGCCGGCATCAAACCCATTCTCGGAATGGAAGCGTACATTTCGCCCACGACTCGCCACGACAAGTCCATGGGCTCCATGCGCTCTGCGTCGTATCACCTGGTACTGCTGGCAATGAACCAGACTGGTTTCCTCAACCTGATGAAGTTATCTTCGCGAGCTTACACCGAGGGCTTCTACTACCGGCCGCGTGTGGACCGCGAACTGCTGAGCGAGTTCAACGAAGGCATAATCTGCACGAGTGCATGTCTGGGCGGTGAACTTCCCCAGGCGCTATTAAATAGTCATCAGCGTTCCGCGCAGGCAATCGCAGCCGACTACATAGAAATCTTCGGCAAGGATCGCTTCTTTATCGAAATTCAGCAGCAGGGGATCGACGAGCAAAATCAGGTTAACCCGATGCTCGTGGAACTGGCCAGCGAGATGGGCGTCGGCATTGTGGGCACCAACGATACGCACTTCCTGAACAGGACCGACAAAGCCGCGCACGAAGTACTCACCTGCATCTCCACAAACAAAACTCTCGCCGAGACGCACGAAGCATATGCCCAGGGTGCAAAAAGGTATTACACCGATGAGATGTATCTCAAGAGCCCGGCCGAGATGCGCGAGGCTCTCAAGGAATGGCCCGAAGCCTGCGACAATACGCTCAAGATCGCCGAGATGTGCGACGTTGAACTGGACTTCAGTAAAAAGCATCTGCCCGTATTCATAACGCCCAATGAAGAGATTCCAGAACAATATCTGCGAGATATTGCCTGGCAAGGTTTGGACAAGCGATTTGAAGGCAAGGAGATCCCTGACGAGTACAAGCAGCGGCTCGAGCGTGAGCTTCAGGTTATCGAGGACAAGGGTTACAGTTCATACTTCCTGATCGTAAATGATTTCGTGCAGTACGCGCATGCCAACTCCATTCCCAGTTCTCCGCGTGGTAGTGGTGTGGCTACTTTGTTGGGTTACGTTCTCGGTATCGCGGACGTTGATCCGCTGCAATATGGTCTGCTGTTCGAGCGTTTCACCGATCCGCAGCGAGACGAAGATCCCGACATCGATATCGACATCTGTCAGGAAGGCCGCGCGAAGCTCATCCAGTACGTTCGCGAAAAGTACGGCCACGTAGCGCAGATCATCACGTATGGTCGCCTCAAGGCAAAAGCCGCAATCCGCGACGTCGGCAGGGTGCTCGATATTCCGCTGGCGGAAGTCAACGTCATCGCCAAGCTCATTCCCGACGAGCTGAAGATAACGGTGGACAAGGCACTCAAGCTCGAGCCCGATCTTGCCAAGATGTACAGACAGGACGAACGCATCACACAGCTGCTCGATTTCGCCAGGCAGATTGAAGGTCTCACGCGAAACAGCGGTATCCACGCTGCCGGCGTTATCGTCTGTCAGGAGCCACTTGAAACAATCCTGCCCTTGTATCGCACCGCGGACTGTGAGGACGTAATCACCCAATGGGACGGGCCGACAAGCGAAGAAGCCGGCCTGATGAAGATGGACTTCCTCGGTCTGCGCACGCTCACGATTATTCAACGTGCCCGCGAACTTGTTACAGCCCGCATCGGCCAGGATGTGGACCCTGAAAAGATTCCCCTCGACGAACCCGAAGTATACGAATTGTTCCAGGAGGGGCTGACGGACGGCGTTTTCCAGTTTGAGTCGGACGGTATGAAGAACGTGCTGCGGCAGATGCGTCCTGAGAAAATTGAGGGACTCATCGCTGCCAACGCCATGTATCGCCCGGGCCCGATGGAGCTGATCCCGACTTACTGCGCTCGCAAAAACGGCCTGGAGGATATCCCGTCCGTACACGAGCTGGTGGACGAGCTGCTGGCAGAAACCTACGGTATCATGGCTTACCAGGAACAGGTAATGCAGGTGCTCAACCGCCTTGGCAAACTGCCGCTGAACCGCGCACTGACACTCATTAAGGCCATCAGCAAAAAGAAGTACAAGGTAATCGAGAGCGAGCGCCCGAATTTCGTTCAGGGTGCCGGTGAAAACGGTATCAGCGCCGACGAAGCCAATACCTTGTTCGAGCTGATCCTGAAATTCGCCGGATACGGTTTTAATAAAGCACACTCGACACGCTATGCGATAGTTGCTTACCAGACTGCCTACTTCAAGTATCACTACCCGCGAGAATTCCTGGCTGCGACGCTTACCTTTGAATGTGCCGACAGTGAAAAGGTGGTTCAATACATGGCCGAGGCCAGCCGCCTTGGCATCAAAATCCTTCCGCCCGATATCAACACGTGCTCCGCTGACTTTACCGTAGATGGCGAAGACGTCCGGTTTGGCCTGGCGGCTGTCAAGGGAGTGGGGCACAAGGCTATCGACGCCATCGTCACGGCTCGCCAAGAAGTGGAGCAATTCGAGAACTTGTATCACTTCTGTGAATTCGTTGACCTGAGCGCCGTGAACCGGGCAACGGTAGAAGCGCTCATAAAATGTGGCGCTTTTGACTCTATGGGCGCCCACCGCGCCGCGATGATCGCGGGACTCGAACAGGCCATACAGCTCGGACAGTCTTCCGCTGCAGACCGCAAGAGCGGGCAGATGAGTTTCTTCGACGCGTTCGGACAGAACGAACCCGAGAACAACGCTCCTGTCTTTCCCAAAGTTGAACCGTGGTCCGAAACCCAACTACTGCAGGCCGAAAAGGAGACCATCGGTCTGTACATCACCTCGCACCCGCTTGTTCACTATGCTCGCGAAGTTGCCGGCCTCACCATGCCGCGTTCTTTCGAACTCGTCAATGCGGACAATATAACCGAGGGTATTGGCGTGACGTTGGGATGCATGATCGTCTCGGTGCGATCGGTGATCACCAAGAAGGGCGACAAGATGGCAATGGTCACCGTTGAGGATCTCACCGGCAAGTGCGATGCCGTTGTCTTCCCGCGCACCTACACCGAGATCAGCGAGCACCTCGTAGCTGACAATATGGTGTTCATCATAGGCGCCCTGGAGAAACGCAACGATCGATCGCAAATAGTTATCAACGAAGTGGTACCGATCGACGAAGCCATCGAAAAGTTGACTGGCAGGGTGGTGATACGCATTGGCGCGACAACCGACGCCGCACTGCTTGAACAACTCCGCGATCTTATCGCCGAGCACAGGGGCACCGTGCCCGTATTCTTTGAAACTCGCCCTCTGAAACGCTCGGATGTGATCGCTACGGTAAGACCGGGCAGCGAGTGGTCGGTTCAGCCGTCTCGACAGCTCATGGATGCCCTGGTTGAGCTGCTTGGCGATCAGAACGCACTGTCACTACATCCCAAGCGTATGAAGCCGCCTGAAGCAAAGGGCGGAAAGATGAAATTCTACAAGAAAGACGGCGTTAAGAGCTCTGCCAAGGCGAACGTATCAGCCGCTGTCACAAGATTCGACTGATCACCGGGCCTGCCAAGTGTGTTTGAGCCAACGCGGCCCCATCTGCTCAATGATACCTGCAAACTCGAACAGAAAAGATGAGTAATTTTCGCCATAGCGTTGTTTGAGAACAAAAATAGTTACTCCCATTTTGCTTTGACAGCAACGCGAACCGTAGATAGACTTAGCCTGACCCGGTTGGGTTATCTTCACAAAGGGATGTTTCAAGTCGTCGCCATGGAAGGTGCTGGTTTTCGGTCCCATGTCGTTACTTGGGACGGCAGTCCCGGCATACGGAATGATGATTGACCAATACCTGGGCCTGTTTCTTTGGCAGGATGAAGTATTGATATCGTCGGTTATGTCGTGATCGTGCCTCTGTTTTTTAATGGACTGTTTTGTGCTATTCCTTCGCGCGTTGAAAGGATTCCGATTAGATGACAATTGTCGACCGAGATCTCTGGCAACAGATAATCCAGAAAGTCGTCGCAAGCGGCGGGAATATTATCAGACCCTGGTTTACCGATCTCGAGCCACTATCACTGGACAACGGACTGCTGGAAATTCAAACCCCCGGCAAGCAGGAAAAAGAATATTGCGAGCAACACGCAGCACGTATGTTCACCGAAGCCGCGCAAGCCGCCACAGGCCGGCTTGTTGGCGTCTGCTTCCTCACCGCCGACTGTGACGATAACTATGTAAGCGATACTGCCTGTGACGAAAGCCTGGACGAGCCAAAAACCCGAACCCAAAAACTCATCGGGGACTATACCTTCAGCAATTTTGTTACAGGCCCATGCAACCGACTCGCACATGCGGCCGCTACCGCTATCAGCGATATGCCCGGCACAACCTACAATCCGCTGTTCCTCCATGGCAGCGTAGGTCTGGGCAAGACGCATATACTGCAAGCCGTCTGCCACAAAGTTACCGCCGACAACCAGGATGCAAAGATAGAAATACTGTCTTGCGAGATGTTTGTGAACGATTTCATCGCTGCGGTCGAGAAAGGACAGCTCGCCAGTTTCCGCTACAGATATCGCCATCTGGATGTCCTGGCTGTCGACGATATCCAGTTCCTCGCCAACCATGAACAAACGCAGGAAGAGTTCTTCCACACGTTTAATACACTCTATCAAGCCAATAAGCAGATCATCCTCACGTGCGACCGCGGGCCGGGTGAAATCTCCGATCTCGAAGAACGCCTCGTAAGCCGGTTCCATTGGGGACTCGTCGCCCAGATAGACAAACCCTGCTACGAAACCCGCCTGGCAATTATCCATTCCAAGGCCCGCAAGCGCAATATCAACCTCCCACAGGATGTGGCGTGCTTCATTGCTTCCACCATAGATTCAAATACGCGGGAACTCGAAGGTGCAATCGCCAAAGTGGCAATGCTCGCGCAGGTAGCCGACACACAAATAAGCCTCAAGATCGCTGAAGAAGCCCTTGGAACCGTCCCACAGGTCGCCGAGCACAATGTTACCATCGAAGACATACTCACCGCTGTAATAACGCTCTACAATGTTCGCCGCGCCGATCTGCAAAGCAAAAAAAGAAGCCGCTCCATAGCTTTCCCGCGCCAGATCTGCATGTATCTGGCAAGAAGGCTCACCCGCCACAGTTTGCAGGAAATCGGAGGCTACTTCGGCGGAAGAGACCACACCACCGTACTTCACGCCAACAAGACCATCCAGGGTATGAGCAATCAGGATCCCAAACTCAACGCTACTCTCCAAAAACTCAGCAACCAGATTCTCGCTGCACAATAATCCTTCCGGACAAAACAGCTCGCATTCGAAAATCTTCGCCAACTCCTCGCGCACCAAATGCTCCGTTTGGCCATCTGCGACTTCTCTCCAGACAATGCTTCTCCACTATTCACAAAAAAACGTGAACAATTCTCTAATTCCCTGAAGTTCTCTCAGACCGTCGGCCGATAGCTAGTGTGGACTCGCTTATGCAAGAGCAGAATCCGACAGAATCGGTCTAAAGTTATCAACAGGTTCTGTGAATAACACATGGATAAGCTGTATTGTTTTGCGGCGATACTAACGCTGTTCAACTGCGCGCGCTCTCGCGTTGGGCTGGCGCAAAGTTCAAAGTCGCTGCGCGCACACACTTCCAAACACGTTTGCCAACAACCTTTCCACGCCCCTCTTTTCAGTGCCTCTGTTCCAACTGCTTTCCTGGTTTCATGTTATGCCGAGGGGTTTCAGACTGCACACAACTCACAGGCCCTATCAATACTAATACTATATTTGTTTAAATATATATAGAAGACCCTCACGCACAGCCCCATGAAAGCAATCTGCCAGCTATCACCCCATGAAGAATTGAATCTCTCTCAAGCAGAAACGTACAAACCCAAATTGCATACACAACTCAACTGATACCAGCCACAGCTATTGTCGCTATTCTTGTTTCTGTTCGCGTAACGTAGCTTTTCATCTGCAATATAGTGACTGCCCAAAGGCAAGCACGTACGCACTCTTCACCTTGTGACAGCACACATGACAGTAAGTCTTCGCCTACTGCTTCTTCGCGACAAGCGCAGTCACACAATAACATACTGACCCTTGATGCCTAAAACGCTGCATGCGATTTGGTCCAGAATTCTACAGGCGGCCTGAAAGACGCAACAAACTTCCAAAAGCGTTGCGTTTGTTGCGTCTTTTGCGCCACGCTCGCGATTTTGAGTTTCGTTGCAATCTCAATCAAAACAGATACTTACGTTTATGAAGCTTGCAATACTGTGGAAAACGTGTCTGTGCAACACCTCTTTTTCAAGTTTTTCAATAAAGGGCCGGCGCTTTTGTCGAATCAGCATCAACCCCTCCCGCTGTCTGCCCAAAGCGGTGCAGATGGAAGAAGAGTTATCGCGCAACAAACAAAAGGGGGGTAGGCATGAATTTAGATGTGCATACCTTGCTCGCTCCATGTCTGCATGACAAGGATGGGACGTAGCAGGGTGTATTCGTTGGATAATGAGTTTCCGCTACCCAAGCACTTGGTCCTCTGGCGTAGCTACCCAGTTGATGCAGCCAGAGCGCCAAGCGGTTCAATGTGGACAGCGATGACGGGCAGGTTTTCTATACATCCCTGTTGCGCATTTTTTTCAGCACAACGATAAGGATAATAATAGCGACAATCAATCCGCCCATCACAAGCGGGTTCAATAGCGCATCTGATATTGCTTCGAGGTCAGCCAGCATGATTATTCTCTCCCAAGTTAGGATACAGGATAACGAATCACAAAAGTATCAACAGCCAATTTAACTCTCCGCGAAACAAGGTTCAAGGAAAAAGGCTCAATAGGAAGGGGCTAAAACCCAGCGAGAATGTCATCGGGTATGGTATCGCTGCGAGTTGTTGAGGGCTACCGGACAAAACAAAAGGCAGGCTGTCGTTTATCGACGAGCCTGCCTGAAGTAGCGGCGACTGGATTCGAACCAGTGACCTAGGGCTTATGAATCCCTCGCTCTAACCAACTGAGCTACGCCGCCAAGGGTTGAATACAAATATCATATCGGAGGGATTTTTCAAGGTTTTATTGCAAAAAAGCCTTCCAGACAGCCATGCCAAAGGGTGTCTAATGCATGTACGGATGCATACAGGCATCGGTTCATCACAGGTGCATGTCAATGGGTCTGGTTAATGGCAATCGTGCAGCATTCGGCGTGAGATGTCTCCAAAGGGCTGTGAAAAGCATTGCATGCACAGTGTCGGGAAGCATATATATAATTTCACAAGGCTTTTGAACGTCTGTTTGTGATTTATGTGTGAAAGGTACTGAAATGGCAGCATATAGGCTTGGAGTGATAGGTGGCGGGAACATGGCCGAGGCCATCCTGCGAGGAGTTCTTTCCGCAGGCGTGCTTGTGGCCAAAGAGACCGTGGTTTTTGAACCGTTGGCTGAGCGAAGGGATTACCTGAGTGCTACTTTGGGCGTAAAGTGCCTGGAGAACAATGGTCTAGTCGCAGATTGCGAGCGACTTCTGCTGGCGGTCAAGCCTCAGGTAATGGCGTGCGTACTGGAGCAAATAGCGGCTTTGATGTCGGCAGATACGCTGGTAATCTCCATCGCTGCCGGTGTGAGCACGAGTTTTATTGCCGAGAAACTCGGCAACAAGGCAAGAATCGTGCGGGTAATGCCAAACACTCCGATGCTTGTCGGTGCGGGCATGTCGGCCGTCTGCGCAGGAGCGCGCAGCACGGAAGATGACATTTCCTGGACTCAGGAGTTATTTGCTGCTAGCGGAAAAACAATGGTGCTGAACGAATCGGCGATAGATGGGGTCACTGCGGTTAGCGGTTCGGGGCCGGCGTATTTCTTCTATCTGCTGGAAGCCATGATAGAAGCGGGTGTTTCTGAGGGACTTAGCGAAGAGCAAGCCTCATTATTGGCGATTCAGACGTGTCTGGGTGCTGCGAGATTGGCCCAGCAGACAGGCGAAAGCCCGCAAGATCTTCGTGCTAAGGTAACAAGCCCGGGCGGAACGACTCAACGCGCTATCGAGACCATGGATGGCGAGGGGGTAAAAGCAGGCATAGTGAAGGCAGTGAAAGCCGCCGCAGAGCGAAGCCGAGAATTGGGCACATGATCGGTGTAAAGTCAAATTGTCTTGCAGAGGATCGGTCCGGAAATGCCGGGAGCAGGTGGCGTGCAAGGCTGGTGGATAGGCAACATTATGTTTGCAAACGCTGGTGCAGCACTTTAGAGTATCAACCTCAGATGCGCCCCTGGTTTGGCGAGGGTGTTAAACTCGTGTGGGTCGTCGCCCGGAGTACCAGCGTGCTGGATATCCTGCCATGGTGTAAGTCGTGAACAACGCCCCGGATCAGTCCCAGCAGGAGTTGCGGGAATTCCTTTTGAGGATGACTCGCGAGGAACGAATGCTCGTTGTGGTGAACAGCGAGCTATACGGCGGTAACTGGGACGAGATGGTGGCAGACCTCAATGCCAGGCTTAGTGGCGGGACGTATATCTTCAAGCTTGCAAGCCGCATTGAAGATGATCTGGCACGAATCGAGCGGATCACGGATTTTGAAGGCCGCGAGGGTGTCCATCTGAGCGACTACATAGAGTTTGCGCCGCAAGATGAGGCATAGTGCTATTTTGTGGTGAACTTGCTGTTCAGGAGTCAGTTATGCGTAGTTTGTTCAATATGGTACTCGTGTTGGCAGTGGTAATGGCAGTTGTGGTGATGACAGGCTGTCAGGCACCCAAAGTTGAACTGGTTGATAGCGAAGTTCTCGCTGAGGCCGGACTGCAACATTACTGGTATTGTCCGGTGGATCTTTCAGAGGGCGAAAAGGTCGAGCGGGCAAGCCTGGTTGATGAGAACCTCTATCTCCTGACAAACTTCAACACCGTCATTGCCATCGATGCAGCCCGCGGTATTGCTCTTTGGAGCTATCCTCTGGCGTCCAAAGGCGTGATCACGTACATGCCGATCCATTACGATGGCATTCGTCTCACCAAGGGACTCACGCCAATCAAGTATTACAACGAGCTCGATTATTTGAAGAATGTGAAGCCTGTCGACGCGGTTATCTTGGGCACGATAACAGATGTGACGGTCCTCAACCGCCGGACAGGTGAAGTTCTCAGAAAATTGCCGCTTACCTTCGGTGCTGCCTCTACGCGCGGTGCCTCAGCCGTGGGCAATTACTATGTGCCTGACGATCGCGGGTGGCTGTATTCGCTGTTGTTGCAGGAAGGCGTGAAGACCTGGACACTCGGTTTCACCGGCAAGATAGTTGCTCCCGTGAACACATATAAGGGCGTTGGTTTTGTGGCTACGACGTCCGGTGTTGTCAGTTCATTCAAAGATTCCAACCGCAACAAACGCATCTGGGAGCAAAAGGTGGATGGGCCTGTGAGTGTGGCTTTCCAAGTCTCGGCCAAGGGTTGCTTCGTGCCTTGTGAAGACGGCATGGTGTACGCGTTCAACACATGGACCGGTCAGCCGCTCTGGGAGCCTTACGATTGCGGAAAGGCCCTGTTGGAGCCTATTCAGGCTAGTGACAGGACGGTATTCCAGTATGCAACGGGCGGAAAGTTCCACGCTATCAATGCCAAGACCGGCAAACGTCGGTGGATGTTGGAAGATGGGCGAAAGGTGCTTGCTGTCATTAAGGGCACCGTGTACGTGCTGGATACCAGGAGCAGGGCGATTGCAATAGACGAGGTGTCGGGAAGGATCAAGTCATCGGTACCGCTTACCGGAATATCGACGTTTATCCCGAACACATCGGCACCCGCTATTTTCGGGTATACGCCTGACGGAAAGGTGTACTGCATTCGTCAACTGTCAGCGGGACGTATTACCCCCGAAATGCTTAAGCAGCTCCAGTAGTACAGGATGGACCATCGCGGCAAGATCGAATGTCCACCCGAGTTATGGGAGGGTTGCCTGTTTGTGGTTTGACCGCCGAGCTGAATCGGCGACACGAACTGGCACAATTCAAATAATTTGATCGGTTTTAACACCAGTTATCACCATCAATGCGACTGAAAGGATATACACAATGGACGAAGTCGCCATCAAAAGGGCATTGATCAGCGTCTACGATAAGACTGGGATTGAAGCTTTCGCGAAATCGCTTGTCGATATGGGCGTCGAGATTATCTCCTCGGGCGGAACCGCAAAGGCGATCGAAGCTGCCGGTATCAAAGTTAGATACGTGCAGGAGTGGACAGGTTTTCCCGAAATGCTCGGACACCGAGTAGTTACTCTGCATCCCAAAGTACACGGCGGCATTTTGGCGCTGCGGGACGATCCCGAGCATCAGGCCGACATCGAAAAGTACGGCCTCGAGCCGATAGACCTGGTTTGCGTGAGCCTGTATCCGTTCGAGCAGGCGATAGCCAAAGACGGCTGCACGCTGGCCGATGCGGTTGAGATGATCGACATCGGCGGGCCCACAATGGTCAGGGCAGCCGCCAAGAACCACAAATTCGTCAGCGTAGTTACCGACAGAAGCCAGTACAACGTAGTTTTGGACGAGATGGTGGCGAACCACGGAAAGGTCGGCTTCGATACGCGCCAGAAGCTCGCCCGCCAGGCATTTGCGCTCACATGTCACTACGATACTGCTATCTCCACATACCTGGCCGGCCAGCTTGGCGAACACCTGCCCGAGCGGGTCAGCTTCAGTTATCGTAAGGCACACGATCTTCGCTACGGTGAGAATCCGCATCAGAGCGGAGCTTTCTACGTGAGCGATGACAATAGCGAGCCATGCGTTGGAAATGCGAAACTGCTGGGCGGCAAGGAAATTTCGTACAACAACTATTTCGACGCCAACGGTGCTCTTGAGTTGGTCAAGGATTTGGATCAGTCAGCCGTCGCGATCATCAAGCATGCGAATCCCGCCGGTTGCTCCATGGACGATGATCTGGTCGAGGCGTACCGAAAGGCATATTTCGGTGATGTAAACGCAGCCATGGGTGGGATAATCGCGGTGAATCGCCCGGTTACGCCCGCTCTTGCCCAGGCGATCGTGGAAACCTACAAGCGTTGGGGTAAGGATGCGGGAGCAGGCGGTTTCTTCGCTGAGATTATCATAGCTCCACTGTTCGAGGGTAACGCACTCGATATTATCCGGGCTCGGGATGGCTGGGGGCAAAATGTTCGCCTGCTGGAAGTTGGCCCGCTGAACGGTGTTCGTAATGATGAAAAGTCCCTCAAGTATGTGGTGGGCGGTATGTTAGTGCAGGATCGTGACTTGTTGGGACTGAATGAGTCTGACTGGAAAGTAGTCACCAAGCGTCAGCCGACAGAGAAGGAAATGATGGATCTTCGTTTCTCATGGCTTGTTTGCAAGCATGTCAAGAGCAACGCGATTGTGCTGGCCAAGGATCAAACGCTCCTGGGCGCGGGTGCGGGCCAGATGAGTCGCGTTAATTCCGCTCGCCTTGCCGGGCAGATCGCCAAGGCCTACGGCGGTGGAAACGTTGTTGATAACAAAGGATGCTCACTCGCTTCCGATGCATTCTTCCCATTCCCCGACAGCCTCGATTGGGCAGTTGAGGCCGGTGCGACGGCTGTCATCGAGCCTGGTGGTGCCAAGAAGGATGAAGACGTTATCGCCCGTGCGGACGAATTGGGCCTGGCGATGGTGTTCACCGGAACAAGGCATTTTTACCATTAAGTGTTCTTAGAACACTTAATTTAAAAGATATTTGCGCAATATGAAGTTCGGTTTTGTTCGTCGGTTGGTTGGTATGTTGGGTTAAGCATATGCGTTGAAAACCGGTTGGGCGATTCGGCCGATCTTGGCGAAAATCATTCGAATAGTTAGCGGCGGTCCAAGTGGGCTGCCGCTTTCATTTCAGTTACTCATAGCCGGGTAATCTCGTTACGAGAGGCTGCACCCGCCGCTGGCAGTTGGCACCTGAAGTGCGAGCAAACGGATGTTATGTCAAATTTCTTGCATATTGTGGCCCGGGCTTATTTGGGTGTGAGAGTGATTAATGAATTGTACGGCAAATGCTTACGAAAATAGATGTGTTGGCGTGATTGCTCAAGAGACAACTATAGCTTGACCGATAGGAACTACATTACGAGAATGCTCTGTTCGCGTTGTGATGGCAATCCCGACCGGTCAATTTGCAAGGTCCGTATGATCGGTTGTATGACGACAGTCGGGATATGCCGGAATTTGCCGGTATGGGTCACAGTTTGCCGCGATACATAATAATGAGGATACACAGATCAGTATGCTGAGCTCACATGGCGGCATACGCAGTTAGTTGGGACCAACATGAATACAAAGAACCTACCGCTGAAATTCGCATTCCTTGCCTTGATGGTCGCGCTGAGTCTCTGGCTCGGATACGACAAAGGGATTAGATACGGCCGCGACCTTGCTGGCGGACATAGTCTGGTGTTCGAATTCTACACCGACGATGCCAAGATAGAGCAGTTGAATACCCAGAAAGCTGATCTGGAGAAAGAACTTGCCAAAGCTCCCCAAGTCAAGGTACGTGACCTCAAGGCCAGCATCAAGCAGATCGACTCTGAGATTAGCGGCCTGAAGGAGAACAGGATCCCCTCCGCGCAGCTCATGCAGGGCATCATCCGGGTGTTCAAGGAGCGTATCGACCCCAACGGTCTCAAGGGTCTGGAGTGGACCCCGCGTGGGGCAAACCGTTTTGAAGTCTCCATGCCGGCAGGCAGCGAGGAGACACGCAATGCGAAGGCGGAGTATCGTCTGAAGCTCAAGAATTTGGACGAACTCAACATTCGCCGCAGCCAGTTGCGCAAACTTGAGCAGAGCACCTCAGCCGAGGCCCTGACAAAAGAGATTTCCAAACTTTCTCATGATAATGAGCAAGTGCAGCAGCTTTTGCGTGCTTTTGTTGTTGCCGCCAAGAAAGCCAAGAGCGGCGCACAGGGCGATCTGCTCCAGCAGGAGAACGCCGAAAGAGCAGTTTTAGCTACAAACGTAAGAATCAAGTCTTTCGAGCGCATTCTTGAGTCATACGTCAGTATTTCAGATCGCAAGAAGCTCAAGCGTCAGCCCGATGCACTGAAGGCGGCAGAGAGGCAGTTGAAGGACTATCACAAGCGAATACGACTTCTCGAAGAGAAGTACTCGAAAGACGCATATGATAAATGGGTCGCCCAGCGTACCGCAGATTTGTCGGCGGATACCAAGCCCACTTTGATCAATTTGATTACGTTTGAAGCCAACAAGGCCATAACGCTGTTTATTGATGACGTTTCCCGTCGCGAGCTTGTGAAGGAAGTTGCCAAGGCATACGAAGACTGGGCAAATGCACGCAAGACACTGGAAGACCCGTCCGATCTGATTCGCCTGATGTCCAAGGCCGGCGTTCTTGAGTTTCGTATTGCTCCCAGGGCTCCGACTACCGATTTCGCAGGCGATATGCCGCTGACTCAGATTAAGAAATACGAGCAGATCCTGATCGACACAATCGACAAGGAAGGGCCCCAGGCGTTGCAAGCCGGGGGCGATGACTTCATGTGGTTCCCGGTTCGCGACGAAGAAGACGGGATGCCCTCGCTTGTGCAGATGCAATACAAGGGTCACTACTATGTTCTTCTCTGTAACACATCCGAGGAAACCATGCTCCGCAAGGGCGGTGTTCCTTGGAATTTGTCGAGAGCATATGACACAGCAGACAGCAACAACTATCCGGCAGTTGGTTTCACCATGGATGCTGCCGGCTCGATGCGGATGGGCGTTATTACGGGCAACAATGTCGGCAAGCCCATGGCGATCCTGCTAGACAACCAAGTATATTCTGCTCCTAGTATCAATACCGCAATCCAGGGACAGGGCATTATCAAACTGGGCGAGATTAACCAGGAAGAGGTAAGCAGGCTCGTGCGGATGCTCAACGCCGGTTCGCTGCCGGCTAGGCTCAACCCCAAACCCGTAGCCGAAAGCACATACGGCCCCACATTTGGCCAAGCCAATGCTGAAAGCGGAAAGTGGGCTGCTGTTTACGGTTTGATCGCTGTGGCGGTATTTATGCTGGTTTACTATCTGGCTGCCGGTTTACTGGCCAATGCTGCATTGATGCTGAACATTGTGTTCTTGCTTGGCGCAATGAGCCTCTTTGAAGCGGCCATGACGCTGCCGGGCATAGCGGGTATCGTGCTGACGATAGGCATGGCGGTTGATGCCAACGTTCTGATCTTTGAGCGATTGCGTGAAGAGCAGCGCCGCGGGTCACCGGTTCGCCAGGCATTGAAGAGTGCTTATGAACGTGCATTCTCCGCGATTTTGGACGCGAACGTTACGACGTTGATTACCTGTGCGATTCTTGCATGGATCGGTACTGAAGAGATTCGTGGTTTCGCGATAACGTTGACGTTTGGTGTGGTGTTCAGCATGTTCACCTCACTGGTGTTTACGCGATGGGTCTTCCAGGTGCTGCTGGACTGGAACATCATCAAGAAACCGGTGTTCATGTTCTCGATCATCGGAACTCCCAAAATCAACTGGATGAGCAAGAGGCACTTCTTCTGGGGCCTGTCAACCATCATGGTTGTGATGGGTATGATCTCACTGTTCATCGAAGGCAAGGATATTCTCGGTATCGAGCTGTCTTCGGGTACCAAGGCTACTATGGTAATGCAGGACGATGCGCTAATTGATGGCGAACTGTCGACTGCTGACATCGTATACGACGCAGTCCTGCACAAGGTCATAGAAGGCGAGGATGTAGACGCCGAGAAATATGCCAAACTGCGTGAAACAGCACGTGTTGAAGAGCTCATTGATGAGACGAGAATAGATAAGTTCCTGAAAATATATGATACGAATGGTGACAAGAAGGTTGAGTTTGCAGATTGGACGAAACGTGGCAAGAATCCCGCGTTCTTCAAGAAACTGGATGCCAATAACGATGGCACGATCACCGAGGCTGAACTAGCTAAATTGCCGGCCAAGGCCTATCAGATAACAACTACCGAGACCGATCTGAAGCTCATCCGCGATAGAGCCGCCGCGGTCTTCCCGAACAGTCTTGAACGTCGCGTTGCCAGCAGGGGTACGAAGGTTACCAGTGGAAAGATCCCCGAGTTGGGCGGGCTGTCGGTCAAGAGCGAGGGCTACGGAGTGATCAAGTCTGTGACTCGTGCGGTCTACGCCGATGAGCTTGAAGACTACGTCCGCGGTGTTTTTGTGGTGTACAAAGATATCACACCCGCTTTGACGCTTGTCGATCTTTCAAGCCGCATCTCCGATGTTCAGCAGGGCGAAGCAATGTCGGGTATTGAGATCAAAGTTCTCCCGTTAGGAAAGTCTGTCAATGGCAAGTACTCTTCCTTTGTGGCGATAGGCAAGTCGGAAGATATCGAAGGTACTCCCACGCCCGCGCAGAAGGCGTCCCTTGGACAGCAACTCAATGAAGTAACGGTGGCAGCTCTTGCAAGTGACCAGGCAATGGTTGCGGTGAACTTCGATGCGGCAATTGCCACCGAAGCCACCCAACGCGCGATTATGGCACTCATCTTGAGCTGGGTCGCCATCATTCTCTACGTATGGATCCGGTTCGGCTCTCTGCGTTGGGGCCTGGCGGCGGTTATATGCCTCGTGCACGATGTGATAATCGTGGTTGGTCTGGTGGCTGCCAGTAACTGGATTGCTGACACTGCCATTGGCAAGGCGCTGATGATCGGATCGTTCAAGATCGACCTGCCGATGATCGGTGCGATGCTGACGGTTATTGGTTATTCGGTCAATGACACGATTGTTGTGTTTGACCGGATTCGCGAAAACCGCGGCAAACTGGCGACGGTATCGGTCCACGCCCTTAACTCGTCGATTAACCAGACGCTGGGCAGAACGTTGCTGACTTCCACAACCACGTTGATCGTGCTGGTGATTATGTACATCTGGGGCGGTGCGGCGATTCGGGCATTCAGCTTCGCGTTGCTTGCCGGTGTGTTGGTCGGCACGTACTCGTCAATAGCCATTGCCAGTCCGTTGCTCATGGGTCTGAGAAAAGCCCTTGCAGGCAAGACCACCGGAGTGGCGGCCGAAGAAGAAACGCCAGGCTCATAGTCGAATTTACATAACCAACAAGAAGGCCCATCTGCGATATTGCAGATGGGCCTTCTTTCATTTCATAACTGCTGCCAGGTGTCAGTATCTCATCCCGGCGTGCATCTTACAGCTCATTTGTTTGTTCTATGGATTGGGCACAAACATACCGCCACGACAGTTCTTCAGATAGTTCAGGCCGTGAACCTGTCCAGTCATCTCCAAATCGCCCCGGTATACCGGATCGTGCCAGCCTTCAATGTCGATACTGCCATCGAAACCGGCTATCCGGAGAATCGTGATGAGGTCGGCCCAGTTGGTGTCGCCAAAACCGGGCGTGCGATGCCATGCGAACTGGTTGGGGCCGTGAATTCCAAATTCGCGGACCACGTCCCACGCTATCGTGGCATCCTTACCGTGCACGTGGTAAACCTTGTCCACCCACTTGCGAAGCTGCGGTAGCGGATCGATCAGGCTGACCATCTGGTGGCAGGGCTCCCAGCACAAACCCAGAGCGTCTGAAGGCACCTCGTTGAACATCATCTCCCACGCGGTGGGGTTGTGGGCGATATTCCAGCCGCCATGGTTCCATGTACCACCCATATCGCAATTCTCGAACGCGATCTTCACACCATTGGCTTCCCCGCGCTTGGCAAGCTCGCCAAATACTTTCTTGAAACGCGGCATGGATTCATCAATGGGCTTGTCTATCATTCTGCCGGTAAAACCGGCTACGATATCGCAGCCGAAGAGATGGGCGCCGTCTATGCACCGCTCCAACCCGTCAAGAGTTTCCTGATGGTCATCGGCACTTGGATCCAGAGGATTGCCAAATACGCCAATACTGCTGACCACCGCATCGCTACCGGCGAGAACTTCCTTAACCTTGCCGGCCAGCGAGGGTAGATCAATGTCGGTCAGAGTGCTTCCGAAGGTAATCTGGAAGCTCTCGAATCCATGCGGGAGGATGCTGGCGATATAATCGGGCAGATCAGGCTTGCCACCTTGTACAAGTGTTCCTATGCGGATCTTCTCGGCGTTTGTCGGGGGAGTTGGTGCTTTTGTTGGGGTGTCCTGACCCATTGTTCGGTCCTTTCACGGCGTTGGGCTACTTCGAGCGTGACTAAGCGTTTGTCGCAAAGCCGGTCTGTGATTACCGCCTTGGCAGGCAGGCATCCAATAGTATTGTTCAAGATGCAGCGGTTTAACGGTACACTATGGCAAGCCTACACGCGCATGGGGATGATGTCTTGCTGGAAAATGCGGAACTATTGTGCTATTATCTGAACTATGCCATAGCTGCCGATATGCTGCCTCAATATTAGGGGGTTTAACTAACCGAGTTGTTGCGGAATAGTCTGTCACTGTTGCTTGGAGAGCTACGATGTCTGTTCCCGTGTTTGTCATGGAAACTGAAGCATGCAGGACTCCCGAGCCTCCACTCCATGTGCATGATTCGCATGAGTTCATGCTGTTGTTGTTGGGCTCGGGCACGCAGTATGTCGAGGATCTTCAATTCCCTATGGAGACGGGCGAATTGTGGTTCTTTTCTGCCGGTCAGAGGCATATGGGTTCAGCCTACCCGTCACCCGATTGTCATTCAATCGTGGTGAACCTGCACGCAGAGAAGTTTCTCACGCAAATCGGTAAGGATGTGGTAGCCGGGCGCGTGTTGCGGTACCTGCAGCAGCAGGCCGAGCGTTTCGAGAATAAGGTTCCGCTGTCAATAGCAGGTATCAAACGGATTACAAAATTAATGAAGACGCTTCTGGCGGAGCATCGCCACCAGCAGCGGGGATTTGAGTGCGCGATGTGTGTTAATACACAGCAAGTCTTGCTGGCGATCCTGCGAGACCCCGAAGTCCCCGAGCGCCTCGAGCAGCAGTTCAAACCTTCGGCACTCTCCAAGCGGCTTGAAGGGGTGCTGGAGTTCGTGGCAAGAAACTACAGCAATCTGATTACCATAGAGAGCATGGCAAAGGTCGCCTGCATAAGTCGCAGCCATTTTCACGCGGCCTTCAGGGACTACGTCGGCCAGAGCCCCATGGAATACGTCAACTCGGTTCGAACCAACGCCGCCACACGATTGTTACAGGAGGGAAAGCTCGCCATACAGGAAGTGGCATACGCGTGCGGGTTTGCGAACCTCAGCCACTTCTATCACACGTTCAAGACTCACCAGGGTGTATCACCGGGCAAGTACGGCCAGGTGTCACCGAGCGAATCGGAGGCAAATGGAGTATAATCCGGCCATGCGAAAGATGCTGATTATCACGTTATTGCTGCTGCCTGCTGTCGGCTGCGGGCCGGGCGACGAACCGTTTGCCGGACAGGATTCTTCACTGCCTGCATTAGTGGTTCAACAATCCAGGGCATATCCTGAGACCGAAACGGGCATGTTCATATCGCTGGCCGACTTTGAAGACGTGCCTGACGGGGATGCCGGACATGAACAGGTGAAGTATTTCAGCATTGCGACTCGTGATGAACAAGGCGCGCTGAAATTCGCCGTAAATATCACTCGGACCGGAACGGGCGCACTGGAAGTGTCACTTCCGCCTCGCGCTGTGTGTGTGTTTCGCAGCCCGCAGATGTACGATCTCACAGGATACACACTTCTCAGTATCGCGATGTATAGCGAGTCTCTTCGCGACGATTTGCGGGTGACCTTGGTCAGTGCATCGGGGAATTGGTCCAGCGGGCGGTGTCTGATTGTCCCCGGCTGGAATAATGTTCTGGTAGACATTCAGCGACTGGTGGCGGCCAAGGGTTTTGATGTGCGGGAAGTTCGTGAAATTCGTGTGGACTTTACGGATTCGGTGGGTTATGTAACTTTCAATATCGATGACATAATGTTGATCGATAACACCCGAAAAATTGCTAACACGCCGGGCGGAATCAGCTTGGTGAAAAAGGGTTTGGATTACGAACTTACTCGCCAGGTCAATGGAGACCACAAGAAGAGCACTCAAACCCACAAGCTCCTCCAAGGCGCCGATGGTCTGTGGCGGTGGCAGCGACAACCGGTTTTGAGCCTGATTGCCGCTGACGATTCGCCAAGTGCTTCCAAGCCTGCGGGCGAGAAAATCGCGGCCCTGGGAACACGCAAGGTTGGGCGGGTGGAGATACTGGAGTGCAACCCGATACGCCTTCGGATCGCCAATACGTGGTATTTCCCGACAAGATCGGGGGAGTGGTCGTCACTGGCAATTCGCCAGGTGCGATGGGAGCATACTTTCTACGCCGACGGGCGGTGCGTTACGAATATGAGATTGAACAATGCCGGTGGACGTAAGATTACAGATGTGGGGCTTTCGCTTGACGAAGATGTCACATGGAGCGACGGAGCGACGGGCCGGGGGCAGCTTGAATCCGGTTTTGCCGGCCCGGTGATCCAGTGGAGCTACCTGTCGACGAGCAATGGTCTGCTTGCTGAAGCCCATACACGGGAATATGCCAATCCAGCGAAATGCAGCCTGGAAATGGGCACAAGGGGAGACTTCGCGGGAGGCGATCGTGACCGGAACCAGTTCGATGAGTCTCGCGGAAGCTATACGGTGGCTGCATCTTCGAACGGGCATTGCCGCTTCACTCTTACTCCGCCGGCGGGCGGGATCGCCAATCCGGTCATTCATGTGAAGGGCAAATGGGGCAAGAAGGTGTCGGCCAACGCTGCGGGCATGTCATTGCACGGGCTTGTAAGATTTGATGACGGTTCGGTGCTGCTGGTGATTCCGGGCCAAGTCACGCGGCCCACGCGGATAGAAGTCACGGGCGACCAGAAAGAATAGCAGGCGTAAGGGTATGTTATGCAATGTGTTATAGTGATAGGTAAGAGTCGGGCTAATCCTGCTTAGCGACTGGGTGACCAATGCTCCGAGGCATCCTACCGCATGACGGATGTGCCCTTGGGGGGTAATGTTAGGCAATTGATGGTCTTTTATGCCTGTTTGTGCTTGATCGAAAGGCGAATGCCTAATATAATTCGCCGTTTCTCAATATATGACAAACTAGAGGTAAACCATCATGAAGGCTGACATTCATCCTAAATACAAACAGGCTCACGTGCGTTGTGCGTGCGGTAATGAGTTTGACACCGGCTCGGTAGCTGGCGATATCCAAACTGACATTTGCTCCGCTTGCCATCCGTTCTTTACGGGCAAGCAGAAGTTCGTCGACACCGCCGGCCGCGTGGAGAAATTCCAACGCAAGTTCGGTGGAGAATACTTCGCCAAGAAGTAGCTACCCAGATCTCAAGGACACCGACGGTCGCTTTGCGCGTTCCCGTCGGTGTTTTTTGCGCTCAGGCAGAAGTGTTTGTTTCGCTTAAGTATACAAGTCTTTGATTTCCAATTGGTTGGACCTTGGGTGGGACCAAAGCCGACATATCGGCAGGACGTGAAAAATGGCTAATCCAGACTCACTTATTTCAAAACTTGACGAGCTCGATACGCGTCTGTCCGAAGTTGCCGAGAAGATGAACGATCCCGAAGTAGCTGCGAATCACAACAGGATCATCGAACTATCCAAAGAGCATTCGAAGCTGGCAAAGATCGTAAACCCGTACCGCCAATACAGGAAGATCTGTCAGGATCGTGACGATGCGCGCTCGATTTTGGATGACCCCGATGGCGATGGGGACCTTAAAGAGCTGGCAGCTATGGAGATAGACGATTTAGCCTCGCAGGCCGATACCGCGATGGATGATATCAAAGGTCTGCTCGTGATGGGCGATGACGATGATATCGACTCGATTCTCGTGGAAATTCGTGCGGGCACGGGCGGCGAAGAGGCCGCGCTGTTCGCGGGCGATTTGCTGGAAATGTACAATCGCTATGCCGATATCAGAGGGTGGAAACACGAAGTCCTGTCCGCCAGCCCAAGTACCATGGGCGGGTATCGTGACGCTGTGATAAATATCAAAGGCGATGGCGTCTGGAGCCGACTCGGATACGAAGGAGGCGGCCATCGCGTGCAGCGCGTTCCGAAAACCGAATCTCAGGGGCGCATCCACACCTCAGCCGCTACCGTTGCAGTGCTGCCCGAACCCAAAGCAATTGATATCGACATTGATTGGGAACGAGATGTTGTGGAACACGTATGCCGTGCAAGCGGGCCCGGCGGCCAGAGTGTTAACAAGCTCGAATCCGCTATCAAGCTCGAACACCACGAAACAGGTATTACCGTATCAATGCGGGACGAGAAGTCTCAGCACAAGAATCGCGCAAAAGCCCGGCGAATTATGACCAGCCGCGTTTTCGAATACTATCGAAGTCGCCAGCAGGCCGCCGAAGACGCCGTCAGAAAATCGATGATCGGTTCAGGCGATCGAAGCCAGCGCGTGCGCACCTATAACTTCCCGCAAAATCGCTGCACAGATCATCGGCTGAAGGGCGAAGGACAGGAAGGTGCCAATTTCAACCTGGATAATATCCTGGCAGGCGAGTTGGATGCGCTCGTCGAAGGATTGGTGGCCTATGACAAGGCCCTGCGGTTGTCGAATCTGTAATTTGTGTACCAGCTAAGACGGACAGGTATGGATGTTATTGCGTCCAAATCTGTTCGCAGTAACCGCCAGCACTGTATCCGAGATTATTGCTGGAAACGAAGCATAACATTGTTGGAGCACTGCTGTTTGGACGGAGCAGTAGTGAGGGTGATTTACGGAGGAGTTGACGCATATGGACGGAGGGAAATCTCATCAGCCGTGTCTTGGCGCTCCTTCGCTAATAGCGAAACGGCGGGCGCACCCCCTGCAAGCGAGCGTGGTGCCAAAGGCCCATACTCGGGAAAACCACAATAATGGAAAAGTTTTAGTTCGCCATTTCTCAGTAACTTCGGATATAATTTCGTCGAATGCTGAGGGGGGGTACATGATCGGTAATGGCGGTGTGGCAGGGAAGCGTGCACATGGCTGAGCGTATTTTCACAACATATCAGGTGGCGAATCTTCTGGGTGCTACGCCAGGGGCAGTTGTAGAGTGGATGCAGAAAGACTGGTTGGAGTATCAGAATCTGCCCAATGGTGGTGCGAGAATACCCGAAAGCAGTCTCGTCAAGTTCCTCAGCCAGCGCGGAGTGGATATCGGCGAGATATTCAAGTCGACCGTTCCCGAAGATCAGCAGACCGAAATTCTGAAGGAAGTCAGCGCCCGCAAGTACAAGACCGTTGCCTCATCAGGGCCAGAGACCTTCACATTCCATACCGATCCCGAAGAGCGATCCATCGTGGAAATCGCCGCCGAAATGGCACGCGAAACCCTCCGCGAGCCTACGGGCGAACCTGCTCCTGCGCAAGCAGCCTTCGACGAGCCCGCAGTCGCCGCCGAGAAGCAACCGATAGATGTTAAACCGGTGGAACTTGGCCAGGTCACTGATGCCGAACGCGACGCGCTGTGCCTGCCGGAGATCACCGAAGCCGAAGAAGGCGAATACCTGGCCGAAGAGTGCGAGCCATGGGACGACGACGAAAGGACGCTCGGCGAATGCGAGCCCGCTGAAGAATTCGACGAAGTACCGCACGAAGAATTCGAGTTCGAACCCGCTCACGCGGAAGAACCCCAGCAGGAATCTTCCTACGAGCAACCGCAAGAGCCGCTCGAAGAAGAACCCACATTTGCGACAACAGACTCATCGCCCCAAGACGCCGATCATGAAAACAAATTCGCCCAATGTGCAGCCCAGATCATGGAAGCAATCTTCAAAGATGCTTCCTCCTGCGGGGCAGAAGCAATTCATCTGACGCCCTTCGCAAATGGAATGGACCTGAAATACCGCGTATGCGGTGTCATGCAGAACAAGCCTAACTTCGCCAAACGTCTGCCAGATGGCATAGGCGATCTGATGGTGGCCGACGTGATGCGCAGATCGCAACTGGCCGAGAGCGCCGGCGATATACCGGTCACCGGCGAGTTTGAAGTTGAGATCGCAGGCCGGCAGGTGGTGTTGGAGCTGTCGGTAATGTCTACGTTACATGGGCGGCGGGCAGTGATAGCAATTCCAGATCGCAGCAACGCCCCGGCGATGGAAAGCCTCGGGCTGTGGGAAGGCGATATAGAACGATTGCAGCAACTGCTTGCCGGCGATGGCGGGCTCATTGTTGTTACCGGCGACAAAGCCACCGGACGATCGCAGGTGTTGCATGCCCTGTTCGTCGGCGCACTGGCGCCGGGCAGGTCGGCGGCCACTGTCGAAAAATCGCCGAAAGTGAGACTGGACGATGTCGCCCAATCACTCGCTGCTGGCCGCGACGGATGTACATATGCAACCGCTATCGAAGCCCTGGCCAGAGAAGATACCGATGTGATACTGGCTGGGGAGCTTCGAGATCCTCTCGCCGCCGCGGCTGCGTTTGATGCGGCGCACGACGGCGCTCTTGTGCTTGCGGGGATGAAGGCTCACAGCGCCTTGGAAGCTCTCGGAGAATTGCTCGCGATGGGACTTGAGCCGTGGCCCCTTTCCAGGAGTCTGCTGGCGGTCGTGGAACAGGCTTCATTCCGGACCTTATGCGAGGATTGCAAGAAACCCATCGACCCAGCCGCCCAGGTGCTGGCATCGGCGGGAGTCGAGCCTTGCCAGGCGGAAACCGGCTTCGAGGCAAACGGTTGTAACCATTGCGGGCATACAGGCTATGCGGGGCAACTGAACATCGCCGGGGTGCTGTACATGGAAGAAAGTACCGCTGCGCAAGTTCGCAATGGCAATGTACCAAGCGGTAGGCGTCCCCTGTTGGCAGCAGCCCTGTCGCACGTTCGCAGCGGCCGGGTTAGTGCTGAGGAAGTCAATCGTGTCCTGTAGGCGGTTTTCCGGCGGATCTCGAAGATGCGCACCACCCCATGATAAGCACGCAGTGGTCTTCGTTACGCGCTATACGCTGTCATATCGTTGAGGATGCGATTTGTGCCACATCCATGCGTGTTCGACTATCGTTTCGATCTTCGGATACTTCGGCCGCCAGCCAAGCTCAGTCATAGCGCGTCCGCTCGATGCCACCAAGCGCGCCGGATCGCCCGGGCGCCGTGCCGCCAGTTCGGCGGGAATCGGATGTCCGGTAACTTTGCGGCAGGTCTCTATAACTTCCTTCACGCTGAAGCCATCGCCATTACCGAGGTTATAGACCTTGACCATCCCCGGTTCGATAGCCATCCCAGCCAGCACATGCGCATCTGCCAGATCGCACACGTGTACATAGTCGCGAATACACGTACCGTCGGGCGTGTCGTAATCATCGCCGAAGATCATGATTCTCTCTCGCTGCCCAAGCGGTACCTGGAGTATCAGGGGGATGAGGTGAGTTTCGGGTGTATGTGCTTCGCCGATTCCGCCCGCGGGGTCTGCGCCGGCTACGTTGAAGTACCTGAGTGCGACGAAACCCATATCATATGCATTGGCGTATGCTCTCAGCATGAACTCGACGCAGAGTTTGCTCGCACCGTATGGATTGATGGGATCGAGGCGGTCGCTTTCTTCGATAGGTGTGCGTTCGGGCGTTCCGTAGACGGCAGCGGTTGAGCTGAACACCATTCGCTTAACTCCGCAATCCCGCATCGCATCCAGCAGAGTCATGCCGATGAGCGTATTATTCTGGAAGTACTTGTCGGGCTTGCTCATCGATTCGCCGGCTTCGATGAATGCCGCGAAGTGGATAACGGTATCTATCTCGTATTCGCGCATGGTGTTTCTCAGCGCATCGGCATCTGATACGTCTGCCACCACGAGTTCGCAGTTCCCGACGGCTTCGGCGTTGCCCTTGACCAAGCTGTCGTAGACTACGCACGTATGTCCTTCATCCCTAAGTGCCCGCACCACGTGCGATCCGATATATCCCGCTCCACCGGTGAGCAATACATTCATAGTGTCTCCTCGCCTCGGCCCGCATGGCGGGCAGGGCAGATGATAAGCAGTGGATTATAGAAACGCGGCAGAGGCATTGCAATCCATCTGGTGTTTGGGTGGCGTATAAGATGCTGCAAAGACCACTGTTGTATAATGACAGGAATACGGCAGGACGCATTTTTGGTCGCTGTTTTGCGTCCAGGACTGATAGGTGATACTATCGGTGCAGCCTGGCGGGCGATTGGATTGGCCCGACGGCCTGGAACAATACCTAATGTGCGGGAGTCATGAGATGTTTTTGGAAACATCTCATGGTTATTTGTGCGCGCAGAGCTTTGAAGTTCAGTGATATATGACATCGGCGCAGGAATCTACAAACGACATGTTTGCTCTGGCGTGCGGCTGCGAGGAGTTGCGCGGGGCTGCTGATGCGCTATTGCCTGGGCGGCATGTGGCGTTATCGGGCATGTGGGGTTCGTCATCGGCGTTGGCGGCGGCGGTGCTTGGGCGGTTGTCTGGGCGAACGGTTCTGTTCGTGACAACGCATCTGGACGATGCCGATGAAGTGATCGACGATCTGGAGTTGTTCTCCAGCCGGAGTGTGCAGTTGTTTCCGGCGTGGGAGGCTAGTTTGCGGGAGGATCACGTTTCGCAGGAGATCACGGCTGAGCGCGTGAACATTTGCACTCTGCTATCCAAGCCGCCGTCTGATCGATCAGTCTCGGTAGATTTCATCGTGGCCCCGATCATGGCGTTGCTACAACCAGTTCCCACTCGCGACGCTCTTACCGCGGGCAAGCTAACTTGCCGTCGTGGCGACGATATGCCACCGGAGCAGTTGATCGAGTGGCTCGTTGATGCGGAGTTCGAGAATGTGGAGCAGGTCGATCAACCGGGCCAGTTCGCGCGGCGAGGCGGAATTGTGGACGTGTTTCCGATGGGCTCAACGCAGGCCGTTCGTCTGGAGTTCTTTGGCGACGAGATAGATTCCATCCGCCGGTTCAATCTGGACACGCAACGCAGCAGCGACCAGTTGGACCACGTTGACATTACCTCGCCCACCACCGGTTTGGATTCGGCGGCCGGGGAGATGGCGCTTCTTACCGAATATCTCCCGCCCGACGCAATAGTCTGCATGGTGGAACCCGCGGAGGTACAGGACCTGGCGGACAATCTCTATCGGCGTGTGACTGCTGCTGCGAAGGACCATGCGACTCGCGAGGCGATGAAGCTTCGTGGGGCGGATGACGATGACCAGCCCAGTGAAGCGGTAGGGTTGTGCAATCCGGACGACGTGTTCAGTGCGATTGATCGCTTCGCATGCGCCGAGATGCATACCTTCAAGGCGCCACGTGGGGCCGAGAAGAATTTCGATATGGGCGTTCGCAGTTTGCAGAAGCTATCACTGAACACTCGCGAAGCGCTTGCGGAGTTGAGCGATCTGACCGATGTTGCCGAGGTGTGGATTCACTGCGAGAATGACGCCGAGCGGGATCGTTTTCTAGAGATGATGAAGTCTTCTCACAAGAAGCTCGCACGCTGCGTGCATATTGAGTTGGGGCATGTTAGCAGCGGTTTCTATTGGCCCGGGCAGAAGCTTGTGGTGGTGGGGCACCATGAAGTGTTCCGGCGATATACAAAGGTGCGCAAGATTCGCAAGGTGCGTGCTACGCGGGCTATCGACACGCTGCTGGATTTGCAGTGCGGCGATTATGTTGTTCACGTGGCCCACGGGATTGCCCGGTTTGACGGGTTGCGCCCGATAGAGAAAGACGGTCGTCGCGAGGAGTATTTGTCGCTCAGGTTCTCTTCGGACGCGGTGTTGCATGTGCCGACAAGCCAGATCAATCTCGTGCAGAAGTATATCGGATCTGGCAAACACCGGCCGAGGCTGAGCACGCTTGGCGGAAACATGTGGGGTCGCCAGAAGGAACGCGTGATGGAGGCCGTCCGCGACATGGCGGCCGACATGATCCGCACGCAGGCCATGCGGGAATCGATCGAGGGCAACAGTTATCCTGAGAGCACCAAGTGGCAGCAGGAATTTTGTGACGAGTTTTTGTATACCGAGACGGAGGACCAGGTCACCGCGATGCAGCAGATCGACGCGGACATGGTTTCGGCTCAGCCGATGGACCGCCTGCTCTGCGGGGATGTGGGGTTCGGCAAGACCGAACTGGCAATGCGGGCAGCTTTCAAGGCAGCAGAAGCCGGTAAGCAGGTGGCAGTACTCGTGCCGACGACCGTGCTGGCTGACCAGCACTATCGCACATTCACGGAACGGTTTGCCGACTACCCGTTCGAGATAGAAGTGCTCAGTCGGTTCCGCACCGCCGCCGATCAGACAAAGATCATCAGCCGGCTTCGCAGGAGCAAGATAGACATTCTGATAGGCACGCACCGCATACTCAGCGAAGATGTGCGTTATGGCGACTTGGGTCTGGTTGTGATTGACGAAGAGCAGCGGTTCGGTGTGGAACACAAGGAACGCTTGAAGTCATTGCGGGCTTCGGTGGAAGTTCTCACGCTGACGGCGACTCCAATCCCGCGAACGTTGCACCTTGCGTTGCTGGGCTTACGGGATATCAGTTCACTGGCGACCCCGCCGATGGACAGGCGTGCGATACACACGGAAGTCTGCCACTGGGACGCGGAACTCATTCGCACTGCTATCGAGCGCGAACTCAATCGTGGCGGCCAGGTGTTCCTGGTTCATAACCGGGTGCAGAATATTGAATCTGTGGTGAGTCTGGTGCAATCGCTGGTGCCTGATGCCCGTGTGGACTACGGGCACGGGCAAATGGGCGAGCGCGGGCTGGAAGCGGTCATGGGGAGGTTCATTCGCCACGAGATTGACGTGCTCGTATGCACGACGATTATCGAATCTGGTCTGGACATTCCATCGGCCAACACGATGATCATCCAGGATTCGGACCGGTTCGGGTTGAGTGCATTGCATCAGCTTCGAGGCAGGGTGGGCAGGTACAAGCATCGCGCGTATTGCTATTTGCTTATGCCTCAGCATCGGCCTGTGTCTACCGATGCAGCTAAGCGTTTGAAAGCGATAGAAGATTTCTCTGACCTTGGGTCGGGTTTTCAGATAGCGATGCGTGATCTGGAGATTCGCGGCGCTGGCAACATTCTGGGCAAGGAACAGAGCGGCCACATTGCGATAGTCGGTTACGAGTTGTATTGCCAGTTATTGGAAGATGAGGTGCGAAGCCTGAAGGGCCAACCCAAGGAGCAGCGCATTGCCATGCACGTGGAACTTGGTATCGATACCTACATCCCGAAGGACTACATTCCATCGCAGCGTTTGCGAATGGAGACGTATCGTCGCGTGGTAGCGTGCAAGACGCCGGCAGACATTCGCCAGCTCAGCGCCGATCTCGTGGATGTGTACGGCAAGGCGCCTGAGGAGATAGATACGCTTATGGATATTGTGGAAGTGCGCGTATTGGCGGCAGCGATGGGGATACGCAGCATCATATTGAAGCACCCCGATCTGATTTTGGATATTCCAGACACGTCCAAGACGAACAAGCTGTTCGAAGGGTCTGCGGGGACTGTGCGACTGGCTGATGGGCACACGGTGCATTGGCGCTTGCCACCGGCATATCTCGAAATGCCCACACTCCTGCGCGTACTGCTGACTCGTTTGCGTAAGGCCAGCCCCCCAGGGGCAAAGGCGTAGAGCAGCTATATAGGGATGGTAACTGTTCGCCCATTTGCAAGACAGTGGCCGGCAAGAGACAAGCCGCAGTGGCACGTGGTGTGCG
>CBDUQP010000027.1:0-29665 GCA_965369385.1 uncultured Phycisphaerales bacterium | reverse complement strand
GCAGGTGGAGGAAGTTCGCACGTCGGCTTTCGAGCCCGGCAGTGAAATTACTCGCTACTACGAGCTGCTGCCGGAGTCGCCGCTGAAGCAAGCCTATAACGATATGCTCGCCGCCACCGACCCTGCCGCCAAGGCCCGCATGCAAGATGGTCTGCGCACGTGCGTGGTGGCTGGCTCGATTGACGTCAATATCATGACCAAGCTCGATTGCGAAACGTATCGCGATGGCGAGCAGTTGCCGCCGGAGTTCGCCGATGCAATGTCGGCCCTTCGCGGTTTCGCAAACAGCACCGTTCGCGGGAGCATGGTGTTGTCGGCAGGCATGAACCGGCGGCTTTATAACTATCTGGCCGAGTTCCCCGACTTCCTTCCGGATGCCAATGGGCAGTTCAGGAAGACGCTTATCTTGAAGATCAGCGATTTCCGGTCTGCCATGATCCAAGGTAAATTCCTGGCAAAACGCGGCCTGTGGATCTCGGAATATCGCATAGAATCCGGCCTGAACTGCGGTGGGCACGCATTTGCCACCAAGGGGAACCTGATGGGGCCGATCCTTGAAGAGTTCAAGGCCGACAGGGAAACTCTCGCAGCCGACATCTACAAGGCATATTCGAAGACCCTGGCAAAGGCCGGCCACGCCACGGTTGCACGTGGTGAGTTCCGCGTTACTGTCCAGTGCGGCCTGACCACCGCCGCCGAAGACAAACTGATGCGCGAGTATTACGATACTGACGGTACCGGATGGGGCACGCCGTTTCTGCTGGTGCCTGATGTGGTGTGCGTAGAGCCGGACACGCTGGAAAAACTGGCGGCCTCCACGGGCGATGATGTGTCGCTCTCTGAGGGTTCACCGCTGGGCGTCCCGTTCTGGGTGTTGAACAATTGCGGTTCCGAGGAGAAGAGGCGTCGCCGGATTGACGCAGGTTCGCCCGGGGCCGACTGCCCCAAGGGATACCTGCGAGCCAACACGGAGTTCACCAAGATGCCTTTGTGTGTCGCGTCGCGAGGCTACGTAAAGCGCAAGCTGGAGCAGCTAGCCGACGAGGATATCTCCGAAGCTCAACGTGCTTCTATTACACAGACGGTTCTGAGCCGCGCCTGCGTTTGCCACGAGCTTGGCGGCGGCATGATCACCATACACAATATACAACCCGCGGTAGCGTCGCTCATCTGCCCCGGGCCGAACATCGCTGATTTCTCGCGGACTGCATCGCTGGACGAGATGGTTGGGCACATTTACGGTCGCGAGTCGATCGTGACTGACACCGATGTTCCGCATACGTTCATTCGGGAGCTTGGGATTTACGTCGAGTACCTCCACAATCAGATTAGGTTGTTTTCGTTGAATCTGTGCGACCACACGGTCGACTATTTTCAGGAGTTCAAGGACAATCTGCTCAGCGGCGTGCAATACTATGCCGATCTCGCTCGCAAGGGCGTAGCGGACCTTACCGATACCGAAAAATTCACCGCGAACCTCGAATCGCTCCGCATTGAGATCGAGGGCATACTGCTCCCCACAGAACCCCAGCCAGCCCTGGCGGCTGCAGGCCAGGAAGGTGTTGCGTAACGAGGCTCCCCGCTCGGTGCAACACGTAAAATCTAAAGTATTACTGCTGTAAGAAGCTAATCCGGCACATGACGTGCCGCTGGAAAGTCCCGGCCCTGATGAGTATTTGGGTCTCAATCTGCGAATGGGGATATTGCCGGCCAAAGAAGAGAGTCGATCCCTATTATGCAATTTGACGAGATGAACCTTGTAGAGCCGCTCCTGCGTGCGATCAGCCGCGAGGGCTATACCATACCTACACCGATCCAGGCCCAGGCTATTCCTTACGTATTGGAGGGAAAGGACCTTCTTGGATGTGCACAGACGGGAACGGGCAAGACGGCTGCGTTCGCGTTGCCTATTCTCCAGCGTCTGCATCTTGGCACGAGCCAGGCGAAACCATCGCCGGTTGTCGATCCGGCCACTGAGAGCAAGACCAAACGCCGCAAGGGAAACAACAGTCGCCCGATCAGGGCCTTGGTCATTACGCCGACGCGGGAACTTGCCGCGCAGATAGGCGAGAGTTTTACTGCGTACGGTTTTCATACCCCTCTGCGCAATACCGTGATCTACGGTGGCGTTAAGCAGTCGCGGCAGGTAAAGGCTTTGCGACAGGGCGTCGATATTCTCGTCGCTACTCCGGGCAGGCTGCTGGACCTTATGAACCAGCGTGAGGTGAACCTGAGCAAGGTGGAGATCATCGTGCTCGACGAAGCCGACAACATGCTCGACATGGGCTTCATCCACGATATCCGCAAAGTGATCACGAATTTGCCGAAAGAACGCCAGGCGTTGCTGTTCTCGGCAACGATGCCTGGTGCGATACGCGCTCTGGCAGATACGATCCTCACCGACCCGGTGAGTGTGAAGGTGGCTTCGGAGAACGCGGCCGCCGACACGGTGATACAAACGCTCTTCTTCGTCCAGAAGGAAAACAAGCCTGCGATGTTGGAGTATATTCTGGGCAATCGCGAGGTAACCAAGGCTCTGATATTCTCACGCACGAAGCATGGTGCCGATAAGATCACCAAGGCTTTGAACAAAGCCGGCTTCACCGCCGATGCGATCCACTCGAACAAGTCGCAGAATGTCCGCACGCGAACTCTGAAAGACTTCAAAACCGATAAGATCAACGTGCTGGTTGCCTCCGATATTGCGGCCCGCGGTTTGGACGTCGACGATATCTCGCATGTGATCAACTTCGATATGCCGAGCGAACCGGAAACGTATGTTCACCGGATCGGCAGGACCGGCCGCGCGGGTTCCACGGGCAAAGCAGTCTCGTTCTGCAGCAGCGATCAACGCGATCTGCTGTACGGAGTAGAGAAGTTGCTGGGCAAGGCGATTCCCGTGACGGACCATGAGCTGGCATATTGCCCGGCCGACATTCCCGTTGGCTCCAAGCGTAAGCGTCCGAAACGCAAGGCCTCGGGGCAAGCAAGTGCCGGCAGATCGAGATCGGCAGGCAGCGATAGGAGAAGGGCCTCAGGCGGCGGCAGGGCGCAAGCAGCAGCCGGCGACAAGCCAACTTCGCCCAAGACAGGCTACTCCAAGCCGAAGGCAGCCGGCGGGAAGCCAACTTCGCCCCAAGAAAACCGCGGCAAACCCAAAGCCGCAGGTGGCGAGAAGCCAAAGACACCCCAGACAGGCTACTCCAAGCCTAAAGCCGCAGGCGGTGCTAAACCCAAGAGCCCCAAGACAGGCTATTCCAAAGCCAAGGCCGCAGGTGGCGCTAAGCCAAAGACTCCCCAGGCAGGCTACTCTAAGCCGAAGACTGCGGGCGGGGCAAAGCCCAAGTCAGCAGGTGGCAATACGAATGCCACCGATGGCGTGGCATCCGGCGGCTCGCAGGCGGCTGGCAGCAGGCCGAAATCACGCAAGCCCCGTCCGGGAGCCGACGCCGGCCAGACCGGCGGAAACTCCAGACGCAACAGACGCAGGCGTCCCTAAGCGCTAGACCTGCCGCAGAAGATGGTCCCCAGACCCGTAACAGGGCAGGCAAGGACTACGCCAAGTATAGCGGCGAGAGGTTCACGGTCATCCATAGAAACATAGTAACCAAATAGTCAACCGAGGCGCAGCAGGCCCACAAACATCCTGCCGCGCCTCTTCTTTTGCGCCGGGCATATCTCAAAACATGCGCCCTTCAACTATCTGGAGTATATTCTTACTTGGGAACTCAACAGACAGCCTGTCAGTAGACTTCATACGATAATGCGAAAACTCCTCGGATGTTTAGTACACCTGAGTGGCCGGGCTGTAGGGGGCGTTTTTCTGCTGCTTTTTGTGCAATTTGTGGCATTTTGCCCGGTTTGGGACTCATCTGCAGGCGAATTCGTCGATATGTGTTTTTTTGTTTTGTGGTTAGGGTGTATCCAACGGTATTGCTTGCGTGTACAATTCTTGACTTGCTTCAGCGGCTGGAATGGTTGAGCCGCCGGCGACTGGGCAGGACGGACCGATGGGCGAGAATCTTCGCAGGTCGGTCTTTTTCTGGGCATAGGAAAGTTGGAAACAGGCATAGAATACTGAAAGAATCAGAGTACACAATAGCTTGACGTAGAGGATCACCAATGAGCGACAAACCGAAGATCATTTTCTTACCGCATGCGAACCTTCAATACTCACAGTTGCCGCCCGAGCGGCGTGCCTGGGTGATTGAGAATACATACGAGAAGCTGTTCGATCTGGTCGACGCGCAGGGTTACAAGATCGCGTTTGAGGCGTCCGGTTTCACCGTCGACGTCATCGCCGAACTGAACCCCAGCGTGATGGACAAGATGAAGAACCTGATCGCCAACGGTCAGATTGAGCCAGTTGGTTCGCCGCAGATCCACATCATGCTGTCGAACATCGATCCTGCCATCGGCCTGGAAACGCTGAAAGACGGTATGAACACATGGGAGAAGCACACGGGCGTTCGGCCGACGGTCGGATGGAACCCCGAATGCAGTTGGGCTTCTTATCTTCCGGAAATCTACAAGGAAGCCGGTTACGAATCGCTCGTGATGGATGGCGATTCGTTCTTACTGTCATTCCAGGAAATTCGCGAAGCCACCGGTCTGGAGTTCGACGTCGCCGGACACAGCAACAAGGACAAGCTCTTCCGCATCGAAGAATATATTAAGGACAAGCCGCAGTTCCTGAAGTATCTGACGAATCCGTCGAAGGCTCCCAACGGTCTGGAAATGCTGTTCCGCTCAGACATGATGGCCAACCCGATGCTGTGGTACCTGATGGGCGCAACGGAAGGCATTCGCGAGAATCCGATCACTCCCGAAGAGATCAGCGAGATGCTGTTGAACTGGAAAAAACGCATCGCTAAGACCGGCACGTTCATCATGCCGTTCGCCGAGGACGCCGAGTATATCGGTTCCAGTGCTTACTTCTACGTGAAGCAGTTCGGGCAGGCACGCTTCTTCGAGCCCGAACCCGACAGCGTAAGCCGCTTCCAGCAGATGCTGGATATCGCCAAGGATCTCGGATACGAATTGTCCACGCCGCAAGAGGTGTTCATGGATGCCGAGGAAGTGATCGATAACCCCAAGATAGGCGAAGTCGAGAACGGTATCGCGTGGCACGGTGGCACCGCAAAGGCCTGGGCGAATACGTCGCACGCTCTCGTGCTGGACCCCGCATGTAACATGGTATTCGATGGCATTAAGGCAGTGGTTGAGTATCTCGGCGAAGATATTGACGACCTCAGTGGCACGCTGAAGTATGCATTGCAACGCCTCACCGGCGCGTATGTGTCTGACGCCCGCTGGCCGCCAGCGCCGACCTCCCCTGGACGATTCAACGTTGAAGAAGCTCTGGATGACCTGGCGGCTGCCAATGTGGCACTCGGCAAGGCAATGGCAGAGGCCGGCATCGCCAACATGCGTTCGCTGTACTCGCCGCAACTTATGAGCACGCAGATACAGTCAGTCTGCGATCAGATGCAGGCCCTGGAATACTTCGGGGAAGAATCGCCGGCTTAGTCGCACCATTAAATTATGACTCTCGCGGGCCTGTGGCGAAAGCTGCCGGCCCGCTGTTATACGCAGTGGCAGAAAGTTGAGAATTATTTCAATTCGACTGTTGTGTTAATCAGATGTTCTATTGTAAATACATATCAGAGAACGAGTAATCAGGCTCACCCGAGCGAGTGGAGGTAAGTTAATGAGTAGTACAGATTGGTTTGCGGAGTGCAAGTGGGGTGTGATGTGTCACTATCTGGGCTCGCCGCCAAGCTCGACGGGCGGCAAGGACCTGACGAGCGAAGCGTGGAATGCACAGGTGGATGCCTTTGACGTGGATGGGCTGGCCGAGCAGCTTGCCGACATCGGTGTCCCGTATTTGTACATCACGCTCGGGCAGAATTCGGGGCATTATCTTGCTCCTAACACTGCCTACGACAAGTATGTGGGAATCGATCCCAGCAAGTGTTCGCGTCGCGATTTGGTTTCGGACTTGTACGATGCATTGGCGCCCAAAGGCATCGAATTGATGCTGTACGTGCCCAACAGCGCTCCCGGTGCGGATCCCGTGGCCGTGGAGAAGCTCAAGTGGCAGTGGGGATAGAGGGAAGCTGGCCGGGATCATGGGGGCCGGAGCGAACCGGCAAGCGGCTGGTGGACTTTCAGTTGATGTGGCAGGAGATCATTCGTGAATGGTCCGAGCGTTGGGGCACGAAGATACGCGGCTGGTGGATTGACGGATGCTATTTCGCCGACGAGATGTATCGCCATGACGATGAGCCGAACTTCCAGAGCTTCGCCGATTCCCTGAGAGCGGGCAACCCCGATGCGATTATCTGTTTCAATCCCGGTGTGAAGCTACCGATTATCTGCCATACGGAAGTTGAAGACTACACTGCCGGCGAAGTATCCAAATCGCTTTGTGAATGCCCGGGCCCATGGGTTGAACGCAACGGACACAAGGCAAGATATCACGTACTCACGTATATGGGCTCTGATTGGTGCGGCGGCGATGGGCCTCGCTTCCCGAATGAGATGGCGACAGGGTACACGAAACACGTAACGGGCAAGGGCGGCGTGGTGACGTGGGACGTGCCGATAACGACAGGCGGACTAATCGCCGAAGGATTCATCGGCCAGTTGAAGGCAATCGCAAACGCAGTGAATGAGTAGCGAAAATGGGGACTGTCCCGTCGTTGGGGACTGTCCCCACTTTCGCGGCGTGCGCTATCTACCGCAAAAGCGGGTACAGTCCCAGAATCGGTACAGTCCCCGTTTTTGCTAGGAACATCGCTACTTCACAAAATGAATGTAGCCGAATCTCGCCGCAACGTGGAAGCTGTCTGTCATTGTTCGCGACCATGCGTACAGGTCTGGCGTGTCTGCCGGGAGTGTGCCGAGCATGTTGTAGCGGTAGAAGTTGATTCGCCAGATGTGCCCCGGTTTCGGCGGGGTCGATAGCGCGTTGGCGAAGCATTTCAGCGGGAATGCGAATTCCGCCGACCAGCCGACAGTGCGACCATCCACTTTCTTGATATGAGTAGCCGTGCGAATGCCGGCCGCGTTCCACTTCGGATTGCTGTCGAAGTGATCGTAAAGCGTATTAAGCGGATTAAGCTCAAATGAGTAATGCGTCTGGCCGCCGCCCGTGGGATTCACGAACACCTCCACCACGTTGGCATCTTTCCAAACCGGCGCATCGCGCTTAGTGAGTCTTACGCCGAAGGTCGGTTGGGGGTCCTCGCAGTCGAACGCTACATAAAGGTATTCGTCATCCCAGAGCACGCGGACCTGGGTATTGTGGCGGGGCTTGCCGCCTTGCAGGCGAACCATGTGCACCTTGTCTGCCGCCTGCCATGCAGGTTCGCTGGTTTGCCCGTCGATGCTTATAGCGCCGGCCGCGCGGTGACACTGGATATGGGGTAGTGGGGGGATGGCTTGTATTGCGGGTTTGGCTGGGGAATCGGCCGGTGGCTGGCGGCTGCATGAAGCCAGCAGGCAACATGCGACGATAACGATTGTGATTGCTATTGGCTTGGATGCTTGCATGTGCTTGGTCTGTATTTGGCGTGGGAAGTGTGCTTACATCCGCAGGGTGTAATTCGGATCTCTTCGGTCGATGAGCGTCGGCGGTACGACGCGGGTGGCAACGCTCGTGCACTCGCCGGAGACAAGTTGCAGGATCATCTCGGCGGCAGTTTGCCCCATCTCATATTCTGGCAACGCCAGCGTGGTTATTGGCGGATCGAGCAGTGCAAACTCATCTGAGTCATCGAAGCTTACCAGCTCGAAATCCTTGGCGTAAGTTAGTCCCAAAGTTCGCGCGATCCGAATGAAGTAGACCGCCGAGGCTGATGTCATGGTAACAAACGCGGTGGGCTTGTCTTCATCGGACGTCAGCAGGTTTCTCCAGTAATCTCTCCGCTGATCGTCCACAAGGCGTACGTCAAGTGAGGTGTGCGGCTGCAAGCCTGCATTGGCCAGCGCCTTGAGATATCCTTCGCGGCGTTCACTATCATACAGGTAGCGGCCCGACATGGGTGATCCGCCAATGAAGCCTATGCGTTTGTGTCCGCGATTGATGAGATATTCCGTGAGCATCTGGGCACCGAGCACATCGTCGGCAAGTACGGCATTGTGCTCACTGTGGCGTGTGGCATTTACGCTCACACAGGACAGCTCTAACTCGTCCAGTACATTGGCAATCGCCGGTCCGATCTCCGCGAAGGAGATAACGCCGTCGAATCTGAGATGGTCAAAGACGCCCGATACAACCTGTTGCTCGGCGTAGGGAGCCACGTATGACATTGACAGGCAGTATCCGCTGTCTACCAGCGTCTCGTTTATGCCCGCCAGATACTCCTGCGGCGTGTGCCAGCCCTTGTCGGGATGATCCTCCGCCGCGTCGGGAACGTCCGACAGGTGCCATCCCGGCGTGAGGATGGCGATGTTGTGGTACTTCCCGGTGACCATGGTGTGCGCGGCCTGGTCGATGCGGTAGTTGTTTTCCTTGGCGATATTTTCGATAAGCGCGGCCGTCTTGGCAGAGATTCGTCCCTTACCGTGTAGTGCGCGGTAGATGGTCTTCTGGCTTACTCCCGCGAGTTTCGCAAGTTCGGTTTGAGTGATTCTGCCTTTTGCCATGTGAAGCGTTTCTTTTGCCGGTTTGTGGCCGATTGTTCGGATGCAATGGATGTAGTGTTCTAAGGCTCCATGGTACCTGAAGGTAACCGGTAGTGTCAACAGGGATAATGTTCCTGCAAGCATCGTGTGTGCAGGCATTTAGGATGGTCACGAAAGATTATTCTTGACGCGGGTAGTAGAAATGATACTATAATGAGCGTAGGTACGCCCCTTTGGGGTTCTTTTCGATAGATGGTATACTGTTCATGGCATCGAATCAGGCGTGGTGAATCAAGGCGATCTGACAGGCAGGTAAAGAATTGAGCATGGCAAATCGAACAGGTTTTACATTGATAGAGTTGCTTGTGGTGATAGCGATCATCGCGATCTTGGCATCGCTGCTGCTGCCTGCACTGTCGGTGGCGAAGGAGCAGGCGAACTCCATATCGTGTATGACCAATCAGAAGGCCCTGCACCTTGCACAGGTGTATTACGAGCAGGATCACCGTATATACGCCGGTTACAGAGGTAACAGCCCCCCTCAGATTTTCCTGCGGGAGTACGCCGAGGTTCCCATGCTCAGTGAGGATGGATCCATAATCGGAGGGCAGCTTAATTTCGCGCCGAATGTTTGTCCAAGCGAACCGCATGCGGTAAAAACCGGGGGAGGCGGGCCAGCCAGTTATACGTATACTGGCGTGTTGCTACCATTCGGCTGGAATCTGCGCATGGGCATGGAAGCTCCTGGTGTTAGCCCGAAGTTTCTCTCGTCGACCGACGTTACCAATCCTGCCGAAACGCTGGGCTGGTCGGAGATGACAGCACACGGCTCATATTACCCTCCCGCCGCCGTCGTCTACAGCCCCGGCGGCATGGGCGATAATCACTCTATCTATCTGCGACACGGCAATGATGTGAAGTACTACGCCTCGCAAACCTATACATCGTCGGTCACCAGTAACTACGCCAATGCCGTCTTCCTCGACGGACACGCCGACAAGCTTACCGACAGCGATGCCGCTGCCAAACTGATACCTGGCACGTATTGGCACGATAATAGCATCTACGATCCCCTCAAGTAGTTGCACACTCCTACCCGCCGCGTGGGCGTCCCCCTCTTGCTACTCTATGCCGCACGTGGCGGGGACATGTCCGGCTGCGTAAGCAGCAGGCCGTGTCCCCTCTCACGATCAAAGTCGCACAGCCGCACGCACGTCCCACCGCGAACAGACCAACCACCAATCACAACTCCCCAAAAACGCCGATTCGCTTTCGCTGTTTTGCTCGGCCCATATCGCCGAATCACAACGCTTGCTCAGTCATATCAACGAGTTACGTTCTCCCGATTCCCTTCGCAAATCCCCCTTGCAATTATTATAATATTATAGGATAATAGTCCCTGAGTCAGGCCATATTTCGATGACCAGCAAGCGGGATGAGCGATGCATTTGGATATTGATACCGGTTCGGGCGTGCCACTGCACAAGCAGGTGTATGACGGCGTGTTGAGCGTTGTCCGCAGCGGGCGGTTTGGCCCGGGCGACCGGCTGTTCACGGAGACTGAATTGTCTCGCGAGAACAGCATAAGCCTTGCGCCAGTGCGTCAGGCTATCGGGGCGCTCGTGGCCGAGGGATTCCTCGAACGCCAGCGGGCCAAGGGCGTGTTCATACCTCTAAAACCGTCCAGCAATACCAATCGGCGGCTGACGCTTGTGGTGCCTGATGTGGCCCACAGTTTTTTCGGATCGATGGTTGCAGGCATAGAGAAGTTCGCTCGTGGGCACGGTTATGACATGGTGGTCTCTCATACCGACTTTTCGCCCGAGCGCGAAGACAATCTGCTTCGCCAGCTTCGTGATGCCGCACCTCACGTGGTGTTGCTTTGCACTGTCAACGGTGGAGAGAAGAATCGCAAGGACCTGTCGCGGCTCGCCGCAAGTGGTTTCACGGTGGTGATGGTAGACGGGCACTTTGACGGTCTCAATGTTGACGTGGTTGAGAATGACAATGTGCAGATTGGTCTGGACGCAACGAACTATCTGCTGGCGAGCGGACACAAGCGGATCACCTTCCTGGCTACGACCGACGAAAGTGAGATCAACGCAGTATCGCGTCGCCAGGGTTATGAGCAGGCAATGGCCAAAGCCGGTCTTACATCGGACGTTCAGCATTTGCTGCACGCCGGAGACGGCTGGCATGAGGATACCAAGTCAGCCGCTCGCAACTGGCTGGAAGCTGCCAGGGGCCAGCAACGTCCGACGGCGGTATTCGTATTGAACGATACATACGCCGCTGCCGTGATCAACGCCATGGACGAGTTGGGTATCTCCGTACCGAAGGACATGTCGGTTATCGGCTGTGCGGATCTGGATTTTGCAAGGCTGCTGTCGCGGCCGCTGACGACTATCGATCAGGACAGTTACGGTATGGGCGCAAAGGCTGCCGAATTGGGGATCGAGCGGTTTGAAGGCAGAGCGTCTGGGCCCGTGAAGCTCATTCATCCCCATAAGCTTGTCGAGCGTGAGACGTGCTGCAAGCTGACGGACAAACCTCGCAAGGCGCGCGGCAAGGTGCAGGCAGCGGGCAAGTGAACTACCGTGTCGCGGCTGGGGAGAACACTGGCGATGTTTTGCGGGAAAGCAACACCAACATTAGCGTGAAGATATGCCCTGTCACTTCGATTATCTCTCCCACCGGCCTGTAGTACTTCCGTGCGTTCGGTATAAACGTGTACCACCGCTGATCGAACGTCATTGCGATGAAGTACGTGAAGAACACGCAAGTCACCAGAGTGATCACCGTGCGTGATGAGAAGTATTCGGCGAAAAGCGAGTATTTCAGTCCGGCCACCAGCAGCAATATCACCAGTGCAACGTAGATTCCTATGGAAGTTCCTTCGAAGTGTAATTCCCGGCAGAATAGCGAACCGCACAAGATCGCCAACCAAATAAAGTATGGTGATTTTGATATCGCCAGGCGTACCAACGCCAAGCCGGCAGCCACGGCAAGAATCGGTGGCGAGATATTCTCCATCATATCCTTGAGCGGCCTCTCGGCCCCAAGCATGCCGGCGGAGTACAGCAAGCCGGTCAGGAGGCATACGATAGGCGTTATCGCAAGGGCGGGGTACCAGAGGTTCTTGAGATCAAAGATCAGTATGGCCCGTATTTCAGCCAGTTTACCGAAGACGAAGGTGAGGGCGGAGGTCTTGTTGTCTTGCATGAGGTCTACGTCCAAATAGAAGGATAGTTCGACAATCTTCGTAATGTCGAGCTTGAAAGTATACCCATATCGACAGTCTCGTGCCATAGCAAGCCGGTCCTGGCTGAAGTTGAGTAAGGCGCAACTGTGCGATGTCGAGCAGGAAACCAACGGCCTGTACTACTACGACCGCACGCCGAAGTTCGCTCCAGACGTGCTAGCCAGGATTCGCGCGGCCACTGAGAACACGGAGTCCGTGTGAAGGAGACTTTTTACCGCAGAAGAAGATATCTGCATAATTCCATTGCCCCTTGCGAGACAACACTTTGAAGGATAACTGGATCATGGGTGATTCCGAAAAATGTTCGGCACCCCATTGACAGGTTGTATTGAAAACAATACAATTGTTAGCGTAGAGATTGATTATGCTCACACTGCTTTCCCCGAACGTTGCAGTGTCACCGTGGCGAACCACTGATTGTGGAGCTTAATGCGATGAAGAAAAACACTCACGCAACTGTTGTACGCAATTCGGCCTTTACGCTGATAGAGCTATTGGTCGTGATCGCCATCATCGCGATATTGGCGTCGCTGCTGTTGCCTGCCGTAAGCAAGGCCAAGGCGATGGCTATCAACGTGACGTGCCAGACGAATATGCGGCAGATCGGCATGGCGGTGCGAATGTACGCCAATGAGAACGAGGGGTCTTTTCCTGATGTCAGCATCACGTACCCCATTACCTCCATACGGAGGTGGCGTGATTACCTGGCGCCGCACATGGACGGTACGGTGGCGGAGGACACGCCGGTCTTTCACTGTCCAGCCGACGACCTGTATCCCAGTCCCACTGCTGCTGCTGGTGGGGTAATCTGGCAGCATTTCGCCAGCTACCTAGCCAACGAGCACGTGACGAGCAGAGTCTACAACAGCTACCAGGAGAGGCGTCTGGACGAAGTCAGCAATGCTTCGTCTATCGTGTTCTGCTTCGACGGCCTATTGGTTTCAGGGCGCCATGCCATCAATACCTGGATGGCTGCTGATCCACAGTATTATGCCTTCCGTCATCTCGATGGCTATAACTTACTCTTCGTTGATGGCGGAGTGGGACACACCGAGGCAATGCTGGTCGATGCGGATCTGATTCCCGATCACCTTCTTCCCTAAACTAAGGTATTCCTCTATGCGACCCACAGTCACTATGGCCGTGCTCTGTCTGCTGTCTTCCCTCGGCTGCGCCGCTGCGCCTCAAAAGGCTGAGATCGACCCCACAAAGTCGTTCGACAAGGCCAATGGCGAGGTCGTCACGCTACCTGATGGTGGCAAGGCGTTGCGTATCAAGGCCCATTCGGGCCAGTACAGCTGGTCCTCGATTGCCGTCGGACGCAGCCTTCAGCCGGGGCTTCACAAGGCAGCCTTCACTCTCCACGCCACCGACAAGGGGGCGCCGAAAATTGCTTTGTATGCTGAAGTGGGCGGCCAGCAGATGGCAATGGGCAGCCCGATGGCGTGCGATGCAGGTTCGTCGAAAAAGGCGACGGTGTCTTTCTACTCGCCGGTGGCGTTCGATACTATCGCGATCAAGAAGATGGATGCAGCCAAGATTCCGTCGGTGGCGATTTCTGCAATCAACATCACGACCACGCCCATGAAGGGCTACCTGCGGCTTGAGGCATACAATGAACTCATGCACCTGCCTGCTCCGTGGGGCCTGCGCAGCGATAAGATCGCCGCGCAACTCGCAGAAGGACGGAAGAACCTGACCACGCAGTTCGCCAAAGTTCAGGGAATGCTGGGAGGCGTGGAGAAATGGATGGACGTCCGCGCTGCCGCCACCGAGCGGTTAGCACGCGCCGATGCGCTGTTGCGTGTTCGCCGTCTGATGTCCGCCGACTCGCACAAGTCTGATGCCGCGCGAGTGGAGGCGATGTGCTCGCAGGTTCGTGATGCGATGGCGGCCGCAGACCTGCCGGCGGCAGAGAAACTCCTGACCGCCATGGATACTGAGTTGAGCCAACTGCGCACGAAACTGCGGAAGGTTTCTGGCGGCGGCGGCGCTGACGGCGCTATCATCCTGCCGGAGTACGGTACGGATATCTGCACGTGGTTGAAGAGTTTCAGGCGTATGGATTCTTTCACCCGCAAGCCCTGGCGCGAGACGTACGAGCCCACACCGTGGCGGATCAGGCCCGATGCTCACAGTCCTCTTACACTTGCGGTGTCCCCGCGAGGCGAGGACATGACGCTCGAGAGTACATGGACTACGAACACATATCGCTCGAAGAACCAGACCGTAACCTTCTCCGTGCTGACACCGATGCAGGTTGTGGACGTGAAGGAAGGGTCATTTCGCCTGACGCTGCACCCGCCCAAGGCCATTGAGGACGTGAAGCTCAAACGCTCGGCCGCCAATGGCTGGTTCGCGCTGCATTACGGTAAGAGTGCGATGTTGTTCGTGACGAACCGTAAGGCCAAGAAGCTGTCGTGGCAGGGGGGCAAGTTGGTGTGCGATTTTGGACGCCCGGCGGCAGTGGGAATGGTTTACCTGCGAGATGCCAAGCGTGCCAAATTGCTTTCCGCTGTGCGTTTCTACCGGGCGTTGCTGCGTCGCCAGCCGGTCCAGTGCGTTCAGATACAGACTGGTCGCTATGTGCGCCAGATCTTCGAATACATCCATCGCAAGAGCGACTTCAATGATGCTGTGCCCAATATCGCGCCCGTGCCGGCAATGCTGTCGCTCTCTCTTCAGCCGGGCAGCAAGTTACGGGCCAATCTCCACGCCAAGGTGCGTACTGCCCCGGGCGGTTTGCAGTACGCACGCGGCCGCGGTTTTCGGTACACCACACCCAAGCGGAAACACGTGTTATCACCCGGCATGAACATGTGGCTCGTGTCCCGCAAGGAGCAATACACGAAGATTCGCAAGCAGGGGTGCAAGAGTATCCGCCTGGTGTGCGGCGCGACCATGGCGTTCGAGCCAGAGGACAAGGCGAAGGCCGCGATTGAGCGGAATCTGCAATGGATTCGTGAGACCGGCGGCATGGTTGTGGGCATAGACATGCACAACAAGTGGGTGCCGCTGACTAACCAGAAATCGTTTTCCGACCCGAAGAAGATTCGCCAATTCATCGACCGCTGGAAGAAAATCATTGCATGGTGCAAGCCCTACGAAGACGTCATCGCATGGTACGACCTGATCAACGAGCCGCATATATTCTATGAGCACGGTGACGTGAAGCCATACGCGACAATGATGCGAAAGGTGGTGGCTGAGCTTCGCCCGCTGACGAGCAAGGCATTCCTCGTAGAGACCGTGAATATGGGCAACCCGTTGGGCATGTGGTTCTGGGAGGACTTGGGCGACGACAACGTGATCGTCGGCTATCATGACTACTGGCCGCACATGATGACGCATCAGTTCTGCGTGGACGGCGGCGGGGCGTGGTGGATACCCAAGACGCACTATCCGTCATTCGCGCCGGACATCGCCTGGACGGCTCCGAGCTGGCGGGTGGGGTCAGACCGAATGTACTACTGGGACAGGTGGAAGTGCGACTCCATCTCGCTGCCGGTGATTCGGGCGATGATAACGCACAATTACACGTTCGATTGCGGCGAGTACGGCATGGTGGGTTATGCTGGTGCGGGTGCACGTCGCAGCGGGGCTCTGTGGCTTGAACACACGCTTGATCGCTTCGGCCGCCTGGGTATCAACCATAACGTATGGGGCGTATGGGGCGGGTTCACCTGGGGCCACCCGGCGTTCGAGAAGCCCGTGCTGGACTGTTGGCGACGCGTATCGCCGCAAGCCAAATAGCAGGCCGACGGGCTTGCGATGATTATGACCGATGCGCCTGACAGTCGACTGTTCTTCTATCGCGAAGTATGAAAGCCTGCGGGCATGGAAAGCCACTTGGCGGGCCACCGGTTCCGTTCGATGATCGATAGTCTATTGCCCATGTTCTCGGATCCTCGGTAAAGCAGCTAAATTATTGCGCGTAGCTAAACCATGCTCAATAGCAATCAATCGCCCACGAAACCCGAAATCCCGAAGACCCCCAAAACACCCCCACATACAACACAAAGGTGCAGGCATACAACGCCGATGCGCGTCGGGGTGGCACAGTCGATCAGGCCCTCGGCTTCCGGAAGTTCGGATACAGGCGGGCATCTGCAGGCTCAGAAATCTGCATTACGAGCGGATCGTCAGTTGCCTTGGTTCGTCTACTGTGCATGAACTGCCTGCGATGGGGCTTGCAGCATTGCTTGTGCGGGGGGTATCATGTCTGTGCAATTGCGATTGTGTTTGCGAATGCACTGAAAGGGAAGCGGCTGTCTGCCGGGTTATGTGGGAGTCGCGACGAATTGTATTGCATCGACATGAAGGGAGAGAACCGATGCGGAGACAAATATCTGTTGTAGTCATGATGTGTGCATGTATCTTGGGCCTGACGCAGTATGCAGCGGGTGCGAAACTGCCAAATCAGAAGGATGCAAACCCGCAGGCCACCGCCAGCGATACCGACACGGTCCTGATTGAGGCTCTGATTGACGGCGTCAGCGAGCTGGTTGTTTCGCCTACGGGAATATCATGGCGTAACTACCGGTGGGCCAAGCCCGGCCGGCACAATGGTCGGAATGAACCTACGTGGGTCAATGGAAAGGCCTGGAAGCCGAAGTGGAAACGTCCTCGCGTGGAAAGGGGATCTGACGTTACGCAAGAGTTGCCCCTTGCCATCGGGAAGACTTCGTACAAGCTCGAAGTGCTGTCGATAGGTAGAAGCAGGAAAGCCAGAGGTACACAGAATAGAGGGCCTATCAAAGCCCGGCAGCGAGGCAAGAACTTTGTCGTCGCAATCAACGATGCCGCGGGTTCTTCTGCATGGTATCGCTTTCGGCTCGTGCGCTGTGATCTTGTGACTGGCCCGGATGCAGTCACTGCGGAGAGCAATTCATATGCAGAGGCCTTCAAGGATCTGCATGAGAAGCTCGGACGGCGGTACCCCGGTTTAAAGTTGAAGAAGATTGACTGGGACAATGTTGGCAAGGAGTTGTTGCCTCGTGCGAGGAAGATCAAGACGGATGAGCGGTTCGGCCTGTTGTGCATGGAATTGATCGCGAAGCTCAAGGATGGCCATGCCGTGTTGGTGGGGGGCAAGGCCAAGGTTCCATCGCCTCCGCTGCCTCGCTGGGGGCCGGGCTTTTCGTGCCTTGTTGATGATCGCGGAAATCCTGTCGTCTACTACGTTGACAGCAACGGACCGGCCAAACGTGCCGGCATAAAGGTCGGCATGACGGTTGTCAGTGTCAACGGCAAGTTGGCAGAGAAGGCCCTTGGCGATTCGATGGCACGGCTGGGCAAGTATTACGGGTATTCGAGCAAGAGGCACCTGCAGTATGATGCGGCAAGGAACTTCCTTCGGCAGAAGCGAAAGGGAAAGCGCGTGCGGATTGTCTTGCGTAATACCAGAGGAAAGGTATACCGAAAGGCCATTCCTGCGACTGTTGCCCCCCGATATCTGCCGCGGCTGCCGGTGCCCATCGATGGTGTTCCGGATGCCCGCAGCGTTTCGTGGACGAAGCTGAAGGGCAACATCGGCTACATCTATGTGCGAAGGATTCGGGGTGACCTGCTCGCCTCGCTGGACAGAGCGGTGAGCGAACTGGCCGGCGTGAAGGGGATGATCCTGGACGTTCGCGGCAACAGCGGCGGCGGGTTTGATGGCAAGCGAGCTTTCAGAAACTTTGATGTTGATACCCCCGCGGAGCCCGGCCGTTCGCGATTTGACGGCCCGATGGCATTGCTGATTAACGGACGCTGCATCAGTGCTGGTGAGGGATGGGCTTCGTGGTTCGTCGCGAAGAAACGCGCCCGCGTCTTCGGGACTGCGACTGCAGGAGCATCCGGCCGCAAGATGACCCTCCCCATTGGCGATGGTCTGTTCAATGTGAGATTCCCACGGAAGTTTTATCGGGGTTATCTCGACAGGATTATCGAGTTGCGAGGAATTGAGCCGGACCAGCCCATTCGCCAAACCGCCAAGGACCTGGCAAAACGCCGCGACACCGTCCTGGAAGCAGCAAGAGCGTATCTGAAAAAGGCCGCTAGAAATCCCGTCGCCGCAGACGACTGATCGTTGGAGGGCGGCGGAATCGTTGCTACTGATTCCGGTTAACCGGAATCAGTAGCAGTGGGTATGTCATATGCTCAACGCTCTTGGCCTGGAATCCATGCTGCGGCGGTTTTCTGCTTCTTTGACAGGCGGGCCTGCGTGGTGACTGCGAACAGGGCTACGTAACCTCTATCATTTGCTGCAGAGAGCTTGATTCGCTTGATGGTCTTATTAGGTTCGGGGTTTATCCACTCGAAGTCATACAGACCTGGTTTGGGCCATTTCTTTCCTATCCAGACTGTGGCTGGGTGGAACTCGGCTGCCCTTGATGGAACAATGCACCAGTCCAGGATGTGGCTGCCTGCGTCCAACTGGGTTTGGCGGCTGGTTCCGTCGGTGTATTCGATGCTGATGTCGAGAATCTTCGCGCCCCCGTCGAGCTGGGATGTATACACGCCGTTGGAAATCAGGTGAATGGCTGCCGCTCTTCTGCCAATCGGGACAGTGATGCTCTTCACACCGGTCTTGTTGTGCCCGTTTGAGTAGAAGCCCACGCAAGCCTTGCCGTCGTTGCTCTTCGGGTCAATTATCTCACACAGTACATTCCTGAACACCTGCTTGCCCATGGGCAAACCGTAGATGCCCATCGTCGGACCGTTCCAGATTCCGCCGGTGAAGCCCTCGTTGCAGTGCTTTGAGATATCGACAGGCTTCATACCCAGACTCGGATCGTATCGCACGTTCTTCATCTTCGCACCGCCGCGTATCTGGGCGCCGAGATTCGTCAGGATGCCTCGCAGGAAGGTCAGTCCCCGCGATCGCTCTGCATATTCCGTGTCCCATGTGACCTCGTCAAAGAGCCAGTGTCCCTTGCCGTCGGCCACAGACACCGCCACCGCCGGCCTGGTCAATTCCGCAACGCCCGGGCCGGTGGCTGCGATGGTGTATTTGGCTACGCGTTTGGCGGCTGGGGGCAGGAACGATCCTTCCGGCCAGAACAGCTCGTCACTGGTGACGCCCGCGAGCAGGCCGCGACGGTTAACGCGAATCGGAGCGGTCAGGGTGTAGTTGTGAATAGTTATGGGGGTCGGGAGCATTGCGTTGATAGCGGCTGCGTGGGGTTGCCTAGGGCCGTGGAACCATATCACGCCGCCTTTGTGCACGTAGTCCTTAACCTGCTGACTGGATGCCGAAAGTTCTGCAAGCGCGGGCTTGCCCGGGGCAACACTGATGGCTGCGTAGGGGGCGAAGCTCTTGATGCTCTTGAGCTTTCCCGAAAGCAGGTACGGTTCGACGCCTGCCGCCTTCAGACTGCTTACGATGGGGCTCTGAGCATCGCCCAGAAAACCTATCGCTGTTGGGGCCGCGGGTTTCGGGGCATCATCCACATAATCCAGAACATTGTTCAGCAGGATGCGGGCTGCCGGTTGGTCGGAGAACGTCTCGAACATGGGCAGTTGAACTGCCAGGATTCGCCCGCGGCCGTGCGGGATTTCCAGCAAGGCGGACCGCTTCAGACCGGGCCCGCAGTCAATCACGCCCCAGGCAGAGAATCGCTCAGGTTTTATGTAGGTGTATTCGCAGGCAAGATGGTCCTCACGCCAGAACCGCAATTGCGATTTGCCCAGCCCCTTGAGCAGTGGATGCTCGGGCATTCGCGGATGGGTCATCGTGGTGGCCGAGCCTGGGCTTGTGATTGTTACCATCTTGCCCGGTTCGGTATCGCTGCGGTATGTGACCTTGCCGCTGACTTTCGCCATGCGCAGTTGCACCGGCAGGAAGTCAGGGGCGGTCGGCCCGCCCAGAAGCACTATCCGTCCGCCATCACGCAGGAACTTGTCGATTACTTTCTTCCAGGGCTTCAGGCCCTTCACATTGTTGGCGACGAACAGCACGTCGATTTTCGAAAGGTCCGGCCGCCTGGCAGAGAGCTTCACGGCTTGCACACCCAGGCTTGACAGCACTTGCCCGTCGACACCGATAGTGCCAATGCGGCTGGCGGTGGCGTGCGGTGTAATCTTGTCGGGGTAGACTACGAACTCCCTGGTGTCGCGGTGAGTGCGTTTTCCGCCTGCGATTGTGTCCACGATGAGCTTCAGTTCTGTTCGCTTGCTGACAGGCGGCAGCTTGATGTGAAGCTGCGTTCGCTTGCTGGTCGCCGGTGCGAGTGACATTGTCTGCTTGCCACTTTGGGCTGACTTGCCGTCCGTGTAGTTCAATGCCCAGCGCAGCGTGATCGCCTGCGTCTTCAGCGTATCGTTCAGCGTGGTCACAGTGCGGATGGTTTTGCGGTTTTCGAAGTAGCAGATGCGATACTGATGAATAAAGGTAGCTATGGGTGAGAAGAGTTCCTTGTAGAGACGCAATTTCGCATTAGTGTTGGGGTTCAGAACGGGAAGATGCCCGTTGAATGTCAGAGCGGTCCAAGGCACGCCGGCGGTAACATCGTCAATGCGGTGGCCTGGCACGGTGATCGCCCACTGCGCCAGGTGCGCGGGAGTCAGGTAGTGGTTCACGTAGGCGTCTTCACCCATGAGCGTGCCGAATCCAGCCGGCCGGCCGAAACAAGAATCATATTCGCCGATGAACAGTGGCTTGGCTTTGTCCCACAACCAGTTCTTCTCGCGATAGCTGTTCATCGGGATAGACATGCGCCTGCCCGTTATCGGGTACAGGTCGCCACCGCCGGGGATGCCCGGATAGTGCAGGTTGTAGATGTCGGCAACGTCATAGAACAGGGGGCCGGAACCGTGGTACATGATCGGGCGTGACGGATCGAGAGACTTGACCAGGCGTCCCATATTTCTCATCTTCCTGATGATCATCTCCACCGTCTCGTGAGAGTATCCCCATGGCGAGCGGGGAGCGTCCTTGGCGGGCAAGTGGTAGCCGAGTTCATTTTCCATGCTGCGAATAACCATCGCGGGATGGTTGAACTCGCGACGGACCCACTTGCGGTAGAACGTCTCCATGTTCCGCCACGTGCGATCGTCGGTGAGCTTCATCTTGCCCGGCAGCGTAGCCATCCATGCTTCGGTAACTATCATAAGCCCGAGCTCGTCGGCCTGGTCCATCATCAGGATCGGATATGGCTCGGTGTGGTATCGAACCATATTCACGTTGATATCGAAGAACGATCGCAGGTACTTCTTGCATGCGTACCAGGTGGCGATAGACGACTTGGCGTCATAGTTGCACAGGCCGGGCACGTCCGTCGGAATCGGCGCACTGGCACGCGGACGCATGGCAACGCCATTCATCCGGAACACGGGCCCGTCAGCCCAGAACTCGCGGAAGCCGAATCGCGTGTCGAACCGGTCGAGCACGTTCTTTCCGTCCATGAGTTCTATTCGCAGCCGGTAAAGCTTGGGCTTCTTCGGCCACCACAGCGTGATCTTGCTCAGGTCGACGGGGAATTTGCGGGTTTGCGTGGTTCTTCCCGGGGAGAGGGTTATCTGCTTGGTTTCAGCAATAGCGACAACCTTATCACCGTCTATGACGCTGGCCCGGAGTGTGGCTTGGCGCGGTTGTGACTGTTTGTTCTCCAGAACAGTCTTCACAGCCAGTTCACTCTTGCGAACCGAAGGCGTAACGTAGCTGTTGACTATCGCCCCGCGCGGCCGCGCTATTATGCTGATCGGGTCACTGATGCCCGCACCACCGACTCCGCAGGTGGCCAGGCGTATGAACGGCATCCCCCTGATCTCCCTGCCCTGAAACCAGGCTGACGCCCAGGTGGGAAGATGCTCAGCCATCGCCTCAGGCGCTACGCAGCTAACCCAGTCGGTGACGGCCAGCAGCAGTTCGTTCTCTTCGCCGAACTTCGCGTCGCGGGTCAGGTCAACGGGGAATGGCATCTGGTCGGTGTGTCCGCCGCGGACGAACTCGCCGTTCAGATAGACGTCCGCTCGGAATCGCACGCCGCTGAGTTGCAGTTCCAGCGTCTTGTCCGCCATCTGCTGCGGTATGCGGAATCGTTTGCGGAACCAACGCGTGTGCGTGCCTCTCCAGGTCATCCAGCGGTAAGGCAACTCGCATTTCGTCCACTTGGCGGCTGATGGCGGCGGGGTGATATTGAGCGGGTTGCCGGCCGTCATTTCCCACTTGCCATTGAGGCTCAGACGCATCCGTTTGCCCGTAATCACATCTGCGAATACGATCTGCTCGTCATCGATCAGCACGCTTTGGCCTGTCTCGCCTTCGTTGGCATTGATAGACACCTTCACATACTCACCGGCGTTGTCTGTTACCACGTCGAGGACATACTTGCGAGTTGCATTGGCGGGTAGCTTCTCGTTCAGCTTCACTTCCGCAAGGCGGTTCTGATAGTAACCGGTAACGGCGAGCGTGCCTGAAAGCTTCATGGGGATTGAAGCATTATTGGTCAGGGTTACGGTGATGGGCATGTGTGTCTTGCCGGTCTTGATGGCGGCTGCGCCGTGGGCAACCTGCCATGAAATGCATTGTTGCGTGGAACCAGGCAGCGGGGCGTTGGAGATACGCAGTTCGTCTATCGCGACGCCTGGCAGGTTTGGAAACAGTGCAAGCTCTGCGGGCGATTGCTGCAGGGGCTTCCATTTGGCGGTTTTGTGCATAACGCGATTGCCGTCAATGTAGATGGCTATGCCCCATGTGTTATCCCATGTGGCAGCGACGTGATGCCAGCGGGTGTCCTGCGGGTATGGGAAGATTATGTATGCCTGGTTGGCGGGGAGGAAGCATGGAAGATCAAACCGCATATGCCCGCGGCCTGACCATATCCAGTACCACAAATGCATGGTACCGGGCTTGCCGGCCGGCGGTGCGTTGCCGATAAGCGTATGGTTCGTATTGAACCACTTGAGGCTATCGGCCTTCATGAAGAATTCGATTGTCCCGCGATTTGGGTTCACTGCGGAACTTCTTGACACGATCATCTTGGCGCTGGCTGGAACAGCGGCCTTGTCAAACTTCCCGGCTACGAACCCCAGCTTTCCGGTAATCGTTGGAGACTTGCCAACTGACGCCTTCGCTGAACCATCCATCGGCATCAGGAGTGTGGTGTATTCGTTTGCAGCAGGCTTGTGGGTATTCGATATGCGCTGGGCAAGAGTTGGGGTGGCGGCTGCGAGCAGAAGGGCGGTTGCGATTATGGCAGAGTATCTTTGCATTTCGGTGATCCCTGAGTCTCTTAGGAACTCTTGCTTGGCGTGGTGCGGGCTTGTTTGGTTGTGCTGCGAGCGGATTGGCGACGAGACTTACAGCTCCCAGGTGGGTAACCAGTGCAGAAGATACTCGGGCTCGCCCGGGTAGAAGGCGGCAGGCCCCGTGTCCTCGACCCACTTTATGTGATTGTCGAGGAACAGGAAGTTGCACGATCCACGGTGAAGCCTGGTGATATTGGAGTGATTATATGCGCTATCATAGAGGCCAACGAAAACACCATTCTGCAATCCTCTATACAAGTGCTTCATCTCGGCAACCATTATTGTGTCTTCGGTCTTTTCCTCACGTACCAGGCTGAGATCGCCGTTGAGCATCAGGGAACTTGGAGGTTCCATGCCCCACAACCATGCATTGGAGACATAACTGGCGTTGCCGGAATCGTCAATAGTCATGGACGGGCACTGCAGGGTCTCCATTTCGGTGATGTACTCGGTCACAAGGAGGATACTCTCCCAACCGATCTGGACTCCAAACGTGCCAACAAAGTTGATTGATCGCGGCGGGAGCTTCTCGTTGCTGTCGAGGCGATACATGGAAAGCTGGAGGCCCATGTTGCGGAGATTGTTCACGCATGCGGTTTCCCTGGCCATCTGTGCTGCGCGGTCAACCGCAGGCAGCAGGAGGCTGGCGAGTATCGCGATGATCGCGATTACCACCAGAAGCTCGATCAGCGTAAAACCGCGATGACGCAATCGGCGCGGAATTTCACGTGGCCTGTCGGCCGAGCTTGCATGAGCAGGAAATGTAAATATGCTTGTCACGTCAGGCACCTCAGTTCCATCATTCATAATGATACCCGAAAACCCAAGTCGCGCCATGCTCTCAGATATCTTGACGCTGCTGCCGGCGACGTTGCGGCGGCCGGTTGTCCGGTGAGCATGACTATGATGCTGAGTATGCTATAATATTATAATAAAGTCAAGCATGAAATTCGTCTGGCCCAGGCGTTGACTGTCAGGGCTGAATATGGTAATGTGTATCACTGTATTATATTTACTTTCCCCGCAGTAATCAGGAGCACGCTGCCATGCATCGTCGAATCCCCGCCGCCGCGTTAATCTCAACTTTCGCACTGCTTATGGCCGTCACATCATTGCAGGCTGCCGACGTCTTCATGCCTGTCAAGGTTACTGGGCACTGGAAATGGCGGGTGCAGGTTGGTCCAGGCAGGGTGCAGACGCCCGGCGGCGTTGTTGAACTCAAGCGGGCCATCACGTTCGATATCGCCCGCCAGCAGATCGCACATGTGAAGAACGAGCATCATGCATCGCTGAAACCGTATATCGCGAAGACTTGGGCTGGCTGGACGCGGGGCAATAAGCTCGGCCGGCTCATCACGCAAGAATGCACTGCCGCCGGTATGCTGGTTCCCGATAGCGTCCGCGTTAAGACCTCACCGACTGCCAAGCCGCTCATCCGCGGCAAGGACTACGAGCTGGATGCCACGTGGGGCGCTGTGGGCAGGCTTCCAGGCGGAAAGCTCGGGCCCAAGCAGATAGTCGCCATCGATTACAGCTACAGTCCGTATCGTATTGATACTATCGCTGCCGGTGCCGGTGGGAAGCTGCGTCTGGTCAAGGGCAAGGCGGGCAAGGGTGTGATTCTGCCACCCGCGCTCGCCAAGGGTGAAGTCGCCATCGTGAATGTATGGCTGCCCAGCCACACGAAGAAACTCGGGCCCGACAATCTCTATCCGATCTACTTTGAGAAGAAGCAGACGCCCGCTGTCGGCAAGAGTATCGCTGAAAGACTGCTGCCGAAAACTCTCGCCAAGCTCCGCAGCGGTCAGCCGGTGAAGATCGTTGCATGGGGTGACAGCGTTACAAACGGTGGTGGAGTCGGCGGGCAAACGCAAGATTGGTATCAGAATGTCTTCGTCAAGGAACTGGCCGCGCGTTTCCCCAAGTCGATAATCACCCTGAAGACTTCGGCGTGGGGCGGCGGTAATTCCCTTGGCTATATGAACGCCGCGCCCGGCGGGAAATATGATTTCAAACGCGACGTGCTCGATCAGAAACCGGATCTCGTGACTATTGAATTCGTGAATGACACCGGTCTGAACGCTGCCGGCACCCGCAAACGCTACACGCGAATCGTCAACTATCTGCGAAGCGTGAATACTGAAATCGTGTTCATCACGCCGCATTTCATTCGCCCGGACTGGATGGGGTTGAGAACGATGAAGGCGTCGTCGGACCCTCGCGTGTATACCAGGGAACTCAGGCGTTTCGGAGCAGAACAGAACATTGCGGTAGCTGATGCCGCGAAGAAATGGGCCCATCTCTGGAAAGATGGCATCCCCAACATCACGCTTCAGAGCAATTCGATAAACCATCCCGACCGTCGCGGCCATCAGATGTTCGCCGACGCCCTGATGGAAATGTTCCCCGAGAAATAGGACTTCAGATGCCAGAGGCTTTTCGCAAGATCACCGTGAAATCGTTGGGCAGATAATCATCTATCACTCGAATTTCGCCAGGGAATTCGCATAGCATCTCCTGCACTTCGGCCGGGTCGTGGTACACGCAGTGGCGGTACTGCGGCTGGGCTCTTACGTGCAGGAGATTGAACACGATGAACTCTCTCGACAGCTCAATCATCCTGGCGACGGCGACGCGCAGAAAACTGTGGCTATTGCCGAGATCAAGATTCAGCATGCCCGAACAGAACACGATATCGAAGTTTTTGTCACCAAGAGTATCGCCAAATGCGTCGCAATCGGCGGCGAACACGTCGGCTGCGATGAATCGGGCGTCCGTGTGAGTTTCCGATGCCCGCGAGATCATTGGTGCCACGATGTCAACGCCGGTGTACTTCACGTCGATGTTCTTCTGCTTCATGAATGCCCAGAGGTCACCCAGTCCGCAACCGAGATCCAGCACCCGCTGGCCAGCCAGCGGAACATTGTCAACAAGAACAGTGAAGCGGGCGTGTTGGCTGGCTTGGTCTCCCCAGTCCAGAATATCATAGTTCTCTCGCCCGTCGCTCATTCGCGGTTCGTAGTGGTTGCGGATTCGCTCTGACTTGCTGTGGTCGCTATTCACGCTTCTTCTGGCTCCCGGTATACTTGTGCGTTGCTTATGAGTCGCTGATAGAATTCCTCGCCGCCCAGTGCCACCGCCCACGGCCAGATTGCTCCCCGGGTGTCCCAGAAATCGATATCGATCATCTGGTAATCGGCAGCGACCTGCCGGGTGAGGCTGGCGAGCAGTGAGCGTTGTCGCGTCTTGATTTCTTTCCAAATTTCCCGGATTGCAGGGTTCTTGGGATCGGTTTTCGCTATGTTGCGGCGATTGTGGTCCAGTGTCTCTATCTCATCAAGTGTCTCGGTGTCATTGACCTGTTGCCATGTCGTGCGTCCTTCGGGCGTGCGGAAGAGGTCCAATCTGTGCTGTGCTTCGCTGCGAAGTGGCGCGTAGTTGCGTGATATCTCGCTGGCGGGAAGCACGTCGTATCCGAAAGCGGCTTGAAGATACTCGGGCAATCGAACGGGCGTATCAATGTCCACAAGGCTGTCGAGCAGGCCCAATCGCACTCGGGTGATGGGTCCTGGTGCAGCCGAGAGCATTCTGTGACTGATGAGTGCGTCGCGAAACGCCAGGGCGGCAGGCATGTAGACCGAACCCCTGTAAGGAAGGGCTAGCGTGCCGCCAGCTGCACATGCCTGAGCTACGAGGACAATAGCTTTGCCCGCAATCGCCAGGATTCCCGCTTCGCTCATCTCGTCGGTGGGCATTGATCCATTGGCGGCCGCGCGGAAGGTGTTGCCGGCGATTATGATCTGATTGTCCTGCAAGCGCATTGCGGTGCGAACCAGATGGCCTTCATGCCTGCAAGTGGCGAAGAAGGGCAGTTCGCCCTCGTCGGTTCGCAGGCGTCGAAGACGAACGCCGGTAGTTGCGATGGCTTCGTTGTACAGGTCTGCGGCAGTTTCGTAATCCTTCAGAAAAAGGTCGAGCACTTCCCTTCGCCCGGCGGGCTGGTTGGTGGAGAATGCTTCAGAAGTGAGGCCAAGCGTAACACCGGCAGGCAGGTGTGCCTGCATCCATCCGCGATAGAGCTCCACGAGCGGCGAGTCGCTGTGTTTGGCGAGAAGATCCTGCATCAACCGGCCTTCATCGGCGAACCACTTGCGCGTTCGCTGTTGCGAAGCCGACGACGGGAATCGCAAGAGAACGTCGTCCCGGGCGTGGGCGAAAATCTCGTGCAGGTAGGGCCTGCACTCGGCCACCGTCAGGTCGCCGACCGTCCGGTGATGGTCCTTGTCGGAAATGTAGCTCGGGCCTATGAGCTGGAAGTTGTCGCTCGGTGAGAATTCATCGTACAGATCGTCCACGGATCGTTCAAGCTGGTGTGCGAGAGTTTTGGTCTTGAGTCCGGTGAAGGGCTCCCAGTCTCGGATTTCCACAGGCTGGCGGCCGAGAAAGTTGGAGTAGAACATCGCAGCGCCCCAGTCGGCACCTCCGCTACGATAGTATCTCTCGGGCGTTATCCTCATCGCATTGGAGTCTTCACCTGCGCCGATCGCGGTGAATGCGACGTCAATATCTTCAATAAGATGCAGGATGCTATAGCCTTTGGCCGACAGCGCACACAGCTTGGGAAGCGTATCCCACAGGCTGTGGCAGTTCTGGTCTATGCTTAGCATGGTCATGTGCGGTTATGCCTTCAGGCCGGTGTCGCGGGGGAGATTCCGGTCGCCAGGGCGGCCAGGTCAGGACAGATCGAAGCGGTATATGCGCATCTTACGAGAGTTTCGAGGCATGGATCCTTGACTTGCCCGTCATCATCGATCGTGAAGTGAACACGCAAAACGTCTCCTCCGCGCGAATGTACAATTACCGGATTGTCACCATTGAAATGATTGTTGCCCCAACCAAATCTGAGGGTGCTCAGCATGGCGCAGGCGGCTGAGCCCGTACCGCAGGCAAGTGTTTCGGCTTCTACGCCATATTCAAATGTGCGCATCGCGATTTCGCCTTCGTTAATAATTTGGACAAAGTTGGCATTCACCCCGCGAGGTTGGGGGAAATGGGGGTGGTTTCGAATCTGCGGGCCCAGCGTGGCGACATCAACCACGTCGATATCGTCAACATATGTAACTGTATGCCCGATACCTACGATGACGAAATCGCACTTCAGCGTGCCCGAGTTGACTGGGAGGTCGATATCTTTCTGGATTTCCTGTGGGTGGGGGATGCAGACTCTCACATATCCATCTTCGAGCACTTGCGCCAGGACGACCCCGGCCGGAGTCAGCACGCGAGCTTCTTCGGCGGATAGAAAACCGTTAAGGACGGCCCATTTCACGAAGCAGGCTGTCCCGTTTCCGCAGAGGAACGTCTCGGTCCCGTCGGCTTCGAAGAATCTGGCTGCGATGTCGGCGATTTGGTCGATATCGTCCAGCGTTGCGATCACGATACCGTCTGCGCCCACACCGTGTCCTCGCTTGCAGAGCGTTTTTGCGAAGGTTGCTACTGCTTGCGGGGAACTGATGATTCGGTCGAACCGTCCATCTCTCCCATCTATGCAGATAAAATCGTTGCCGCTTCCCGAAAGTTTACTGAAGTCCACCATCTGCTCCCTGCTCAAAGATACCTGCAATTGAATCAGGGGCATTGTAGGCTAATCGCGAGTCAAAATCGCCAGAAAATGCTTTCGGGCAGACAGGCATAAACGGCGGGGCAGCCCCTACATGCGGCGTGCCCTACGGCCCGCGTGCTGTCATATATCAACATACTGACCGCGGCTGTGGATTTGGATGCAGCTAATTTGGTGTTAAATATTATCGGCTGGCTGAATCACGCAACAAACTTCCAAAAACGTTGCGTTTGTTGCGTGTTTTGGCCAAAACGTCAGGTTGCACGTTTGTGTTGCAATCTCGTGAAACAACAACACTTACGCCTCTGCAAGAACGCGAAATCATGGCAATTGGATTTACGCAACACCTCTGAATGCAAAATTCCCAATGTATTTGTAGCATTCGAGCTGCTTGCGGCTTCGGCGGGTGGACTTCCCTATAAAGTAATGACGTTCAAATCATAAGAAGTTGCAGCCAGTAACTTAAACTTATGCCAGCGTTATCCTTGATTGGGCTTGCGCCTTGGGGCGTACTTAAAGTAAGCTATGAATAAGTTCGATATACACGTAGGTTCGGGGATAAATGGATGCATTGATTTTTCAATTGTCATGCAGAAAATGGTCGCTTAGTACTTTGTAACGGCGAATTTGACTTGTCGCGAGGACTTGTGACGACGAAGCCGCCAGCGAAGCCGCAAGCTCGCAGAGCGAAGACGGGTTCGGCTGCCGGATTCTTAAGCCCTTATTCGGTCCCGATGTACATCGGGATTGCGGACGGGGGGTCACCTGACATGTTTCCTGTTACAGACTACTTCTAACTGGCCAATATTCTGTTGAAGGGCGAGCTATGACCATGATCGACCAAAGCAACAGGCGAATTCTGATTATTGATGATCAGACAAGCATCCACGATGATTTCCGGAGTGTCCTGTGCAAGC
>CBDUQP010000026.1:0-29828 GCA_965369385.1 uncultured Phycisphaerales bacterium | reverse complement strand
CGCTCAAGGAAGCCGGGCTTGAATGGTCGGATATCGACGCTATCTATCCGATCGGCGGCGGGGCAATGATGCCCATGGTGGTGCGCAGGCTGGAAGAGGCCAGCGGCAAGACTGTGACCAGCAATTGTGAAGCTCATTGTGCAGCGGCACTCGGGGCAGCGATTGCAGGCAGGCTTCAGTACGAACGCGACAACAGAAGCTATCAAGTGGGTTCGGTCACACTGCCGTCCATCGGCTACTACATGCGGGATATCCTGAGTTGTGCTGTCGGTGTCTCGGTTCTTGACGAACAACAGCAGTCGGTATGCTGTGAGATTCTCGCCAAGGACACTCCCGTACCTTCTATCCAGACGCGAAACTTCAAGCTCGCTGAGCTAGGCCAGACTGACGTGAGGATCGAGATACTGCAGGGACGTGAAGGCGAGAAGACTGACGGCTGCATGGCTCTCGGTCACTTTGACTTGGAGCACATTCCCTCCCGTCCTGATGTCGTCAATCGCATCGAGATCACGTTTGACTTGGATAAGGATGGACTACTGTTGGCCTCGGCCAGGGATACTGTCAGCAATAAGAGGTCTCAACTTCAAGTCGACTACACGACTGCTCATACGAGCTGAGGTGAAAGAACATGAAATACTTGAACGCAGCAAAGAGAGTAAGGGCCAAGGTGAAGGAGTTGATTATCGTTCTGATAGACTTCTCTCCCTCGATGGAAGCTTGTGACTACACGCCATCCCGCAAGATAGGTGCGATTGAAGCCAACACGCGTCTCATCGAGGCCAAGGCACAGTCATTCCCCGATGATAACTTGGGGATCATCGTCTTTAGCGGGGAGGCGAAAACTCTCCACGGCCCCGTCAGAGTCGGCTCGGGCTCACGGGCGTTATGTGAGTCCCTTCGAAAGTGCAGCAGCCCCGATGGAGGGACCAACTTCACGGCCGCTCTTGAAGCGGCTGAGCGACAGTTGTTCAGCTCTCAGGTGCCAGAAACGTCGAAAGGCCTTCTGGGAAGAGTCTTCAGTGAACTCTTCATGGAGTCGAACGTTCAAGCTTCACAGTACATCGCTGCCCCAAATGCAGGCAGCAATATCACTCGACGAATCATCATGCTGACTGATGGCGAGCATAACGGTGGCGGTGATCCGGTGAAGGTCGCGGGCCGACTCAAGCATGCTGGTGTGATTATTGAGTGCATCGGCATTGCTGGAAGCCCCGGTCTGGTCGACGAGAAGATGCTCAAGAGGATAGCCTCTCGGGACGAAAACGGCCAGCCCCGCTATTGCTTCATCGGAGACACTACTCAACTAATCAGAAAGTACGAATCCATGGCCAACCAGATTCGGCCGGTATAGGAGCATAGGAAAGTCCAATGATAATTCTCAATCCGATAATCGCTGTGCTCTACTTGGTCCATCTCGGGATGGCCAATATAGCGTTCTTTCTTGTGATCCGCTTGATCCTGACGTGGAAACACTTCGACTGGCTTGCAGCGTTCGACAAGGTCGGCAGGCCGCTGGTGGATGGAATGACCGGGGCCGTCGGCGGCCGCGTCTCAAAGCGACTCTCCGAGAAAGGCAGACTCATCATCAGCTTGGGAATTCTCACGTTGGCCGACATTGCTCTGGGATGCCTGATGAACGCTATCAGATAGAAAGGAAGCAAACATGGAATATGTGATTTGCATCGCGATCTTCGTCGTCCTCTTCGTGGTGATAGACCATAGCTTGAAGGCTGGCCTGTCGTACGACGGCAACAGTCGCCTGGTCCTGTCGGTCTGCGTTGCTCTTCTCTGCATGATTGGCATGAAGGATATGCTTTCATCAACAGGCGAGTTCGAGGTCAAAGTGCTGGTATTGCCTTATGCAGCACTTGGAGTAGCCATTCTTGCGGTGATCTTGATTGCCGGAATCTGCACGCTCTTCCGAAAGCGAAGTGCCCGGACCTTGGAAGCCGACTCTTCTGGCAACAGACGAAAGACTTGTATGGAGAAGGAAGAGGATGAACGCGACAAGAGAATCAGAAAAGGACGCCAATCATGATTGATTTGAATCCAGAGCAAGAGGGTCGTCCAAAGCCGCTGCTCTTGAATCCACGGGATGCGGCACAGGCCCTGGCGATTTCGCCAAGGAAGCTGTGGGAGTTGACCGACACCGGCGAGGTGTCATGCGTCCGCATCGGCCGAGCGGTTCGCTACTCGGTTGAAGATTTGCGACGGTGGATCAGGAGCCAGACGAAGAGCGTCAAGGCGGCCGAAGAATAGGGGATTTGAATCGCGAAGATGCTTTACTGTTGAATAAGTATATGTACAATATCTGGAATGAGCTATGTATTCGAACAGTTGCGAGAGATGATCGAGGCCAGTGGAAAGACACGCTATCGTATCTCGAAAGAGACGGGCATAGCCGAGCCGCACTTGTGCAATTTCATGCAGCAGAAGGTTGGGCTAAGCATGGAGGCGGTTGAGCGATTGGCAGACTATCTCGGCCTTGAGGTCGTCATTCGCCGTAAGCGGAAGAAAGGTTAGAACGATGGCAAGCATTACACACGATAAGGAAACCGGGCGGCGGGTGATTCAATTCGTTGCTGACGATGGTAGCAGGAAGTCGATTCGCCTTGGCAAGGTCACGGCCAGGCAGGCCACGTCTGCCAAGGGGTATATTGAAGACCTGATTGCCTGTAAGACGACGGGCACTTCTCCAAATGGCACGACGGCTGAGTGGGTTAGTTCATTGCCGAAACGTCTGCGGGAACGCATGGGGCGAGTTGGACTCATCGATGCGCAGGAGTACTGCGGATGTCCGATTCTGGGTGAGTGGTTGGTGAGCTATGTGGATGGCCGAAAGGATGTGAAGAAGGCGACGGCAACCGTATACGGCCACACGAAGCGGAACCTGCTTGCGTTCTTTGGCAAGTCTAAGGCCTTGAATGAAATCACTTTCGGAGACGCTGACGGTTTTCGGATATTCCTGAAGACGGACGAGGGTTTGGCGGATAACACTGTGCGGCGTCGATTGGGCATTGCCAAGCAGTTCTTCCGAGCCGCTGTCCGAAAGAAACATATTACCGAGAATCCGTTTGCCGGGCAGTCTACTATTGTCCGCGAGAATCGCAGGCGTAGCTATTTCGTCACGCAGGCGGAGACGGAGGCCGTCTTGGAGTGCTGCCCAAATGCGAAGTGGCGGCTTGTCTTTGCTCTGGCTCGATATGGCGGACTTCGCTGTCCGTCGGAGATTGAGCGTCTGAAGTGGGAGGACGTCAACTGGGAGAAGATGCGGTTCATCGTTCACGCCAGGAAGACGGAGCATCACGAGAAGGCCGGGATTCGAGTTGTGCCGATCTTCCCGACTTTGTATCCGTATCTGCGCGACGCCTTCGAGCAGGCCGAGTCAGGGGAGGTCTTCTGCTGCCCGCAATTCAAGAATGCTGCTCAGATGTATCGCAAGGTCATTGTGCAGGCTGTGAAGCGGGCGGGGCTGACGCCTTGGCCGAAGCTCTTCCAGAACTGCCGGGCATCTTGCGAGACGGAACTGGCTGAGGAATTTCCGGTGCAGGTTGTGTGCGAGTGGATTGGCAACAGTCCGCAGGTGGCTGCGAAGCATTATCTGCAGGTTACGGATGATCACTACGAAAAAGCGGTGCAGAATCAGGTGCAGTACACAGCCGTTTCGCCTCGCACCGCCTCGCATGGTGAAAAAGGCCGAAATTCTAACTCTTGGACGTGCAAGCCTATACGAAAAGATGCGACTACGTGCGAAAGCACGCAACCGCATCAAATGGGCCGTACTGGACTTGAACCAGTGACCTCCTGCGTGTCGAGCAGGCGCTCTAGCCAACTGAGCTAACGGCCCGTGAGCGGAACAATGTAACGTCAGTCCCCTGGTGTGTCAAGTCACAAGTGTCTGTCGATAAATCTTTGTGGCGCAAGTGCTCGCGGCAGGGGCCGGGTTCGTCGGTCGAGATATCATGGTTGTGGTGCACGAGCGTGAACGGCCCGTAAGCTATGCGGATATCGCTCAATACGTTGGCTCCATGGGGCGCATGATGCACGATGCCGGGAATGTCGGCGAATTGGTTTGTAATGTTCCTTCTTGTCAGTTTTAGAGGCATATGCAGGACTTCGCTGACGAGACAGGTGTTCATGGGTATAATTCCTCATCACCTGTGCAGGCAAGTGATATTGGACGTGGGCGGTTGTTAAAGGGTGCATTGTTACGGGGCACACATTCCGGCAGGGCGGCCGGCATCAGATCGACACGGAGGCGTATGGCTATGGTAGTTCCGAAGGTGGTTTACGATGGCGGAGTGCACAAGCGTTGACTGGCCTTATTCCGATTTAGCAACGGGCGTGGAAGCTGAGCAAGTGGTTCTGTGTAAGTGCAGAATTGTACTTGTCGGGGGAAAGCGCATAGTTCGTCGAGCGGTTGAGGGAATGCTTGTCGGTAACGGGATTGTCGTGTCCGAATCGCTCGCAACTCCTGAAGAATTCGAGCACTTATTCGAAGATGAAAGCTACGCTGGATGTGATGCGATAGTGCTTCTTCTGTCAGGTGCCGGGCCTTTTGGGACGTTCAAGCGAATCCAGGATTCACTTGCGAGGATACCCAGAAGTATCCCCCTGGTTATCCTGTCGGAGCAGGTGAGTCGCGGGCAGGTATATGCGGCTCTGCGGACTGGCGCGAAGGCATATGTGGATCTCGACGCCGACCCGAGTGAGCTTGTGAAGGCCATAGATATGGCGGCCCATCGGAAGGTGTACTTGTCTTCAGATGTTGCGGAACTTCTCGTAAACGACATATCCACAACTGGTTCTGAAGAAAGTGGCGGTCGTCGTCTGCCCAGGTTGGAACTCAGCCGAAGAGAAGTTGAGATAGTCCAACTGTTGTGCGAAGGCATGAGCAGCAAGGAGATCGGCCGAAACCTGCACATCAGTTCAAAGACCGTGGAGAACCATCGCTACAATACCTATCGCAAGTGTGAAGTCGACTCAATTGCTGGACTGATGAGATATGCGATACAGCACGGCATTGTGACCATCTGATCTAACTACCTGCCAAAGAAATCATGTAACTCTTCTCCCATCTGCATCGCTTTGCGCAGGCAGGCGGGAGGAGTTGATGATTCGACAAAAGCGTCGGCCATTTCTTGAAAATATGGAAGAAATGTGAAATAGAGGTGTTGCGTAGATGGTTTTTTCACATTATTGCAAAATGCGTAGACGTAAGTATCTATTTTGATTTGCATTGCACCGAAATGCAAAACCGCGAGCGTTGTCCAAAAGACGCAAAATACGCAACGTTTTTGGTAGTTTGTTGCGTGATTCAGGCCGGCTGCAAAATTCTAGACCAAATCCCATGCAGCGTTTTAGCCATCCGCGGTCAATATGTTAATATGTGACTGCGCTTGTCGCGATCCCGATGTACATCGGGACCGCATGCCAGTATAAGAAGCTTCGCCGCAGGCGAAGCGCACATACGTGTCCCCCTCCGCGAGAAGACAAGCACTCTCCGCGCGAGACACCAATTCACGGCCGGGGTTCTCTCGCATCTGCAGGATTCGGCGGAGAGACTAGGCGCTTGGCCTAGGCGGAGTGATCGTCTGGTTCGGCGAACACTTCCATTGACCAACGTTTGGCGACGCTAAATTCGAGATTCAGCGGGACGCTTCCGAGGATTTCAATGAGTCCATGCTCGTGGCTCACGGCTATGTCACTGATATCAAATGGGCCAGCGTGCTCGATGTCCGCATAGTCAATCTCTTCGATGCCCGTGAGGTGAAGTACGCGACTGGTCGCAAATTCACCACCATCTCTTATGAAGAACCAGCAATTCCCCGTATGCTCCTCAAACACTATGTCATCAAGACCGAAGAATCGCCCTGTAACACTATGCAGTAAGTCACTCATTCCGCCCGGCGAACTGTTGGTCATCACACCGACTCTTTCGGTCATTGATTGCATTCTCATAATGACCTGCCGTTTCGTCTTTGCAATTTCCTGCAACCGCTTCCTCGTGGAATCATTCCAAGTCAGAATACCGCCGATGAGCATGCCACATATGCCTCCCACGATAATCCAACAGTGCATATTGGCAGGGTTCGACCCCGATCTGTATTCATAATAGACCGCAGACAACGCACCGATCACACCGAACCCGATGATCAGACAAACAGGGCTCTTGGCGAGTTTGCTGAATATCATCTGCAAGTCCTTCATATTATCGCGTTCGATGTGTGCTTTTCAGGATGCTGAGCCAACAGTATATCGCTCACTGCGCCAGTCTGCCAGAATTTACCACACCCGGCACTCCCTCCCGCCGCCTTCGGGGCGGGTTTGTTGGGGGAGCGGGGTTCCGGGGCTGCGCTGCAATCCCGATTCCATCGGGAATCCAGCTTACCACCCGGCTACTAACCTTGCGGACCTTCGGCCCGTTACTCATTAGAAGTTTCGAAATCGCGAATCGGCGGTTTTGGGAGTCGTGATTGGTGGTTGGTCTGTTTGCGATGGCACGGGACGTGCGGCAGTGCGTCTTTGATCGCGGAGGGGGACACGTATGTGCGCTTCGCCTGCGGCGAAGCTTCTTATACATGTCCCCGCTGGCATGCGGCGGGTCGCCATGATTGCAAGGCGTAACTAACACCACCTGCCTCCGGCAGGCAGGTGGCGACCCACGATACGGCGGTGTGTCACCATGCCACCTGGCTGGCCGGTCAAGGCCGCCGCAAAAACACGCATGCTGACGTGCTATGTCCCGTGGAGTTGGACAAATGGACTGTGTGTTGGAGAGTTGAGAGGTGAATAATCCGGAAAAACGCAAACAACTGAAAGACGCGAAAGTTAACGTAAACTTCTGTTTGAAGGCAGATATGATTGGTTTGGGAATCTGGCAACTTAGTTAGCAAGTTGTGGTTTTCCCGCGTAATTCGTGGGTGTATTCACCTAGGTTTTCAGCCTTAAGAGACGGTACGAATACATTTGATAGGGACTTAGAGGGTTCAAGAGGCCCAATATGTTGATCCTTGGAAATTGTAGACCGCGACATTTAGTGTAATACGAAAAAGCCGACAAAACCCCCAGATTAACACTGAAGATGCGAGCATTTGCTGGCGAAGGGGTTATGTCCGAAATGTCCCAGCCTTTTGAGTATTGTGCCTGATGGTTGAACGGCGTGGGTGAGAATAGAAATACTCCAGAGGTTACATGAGAGTCACATACGAGTGACGAAGGAGAACGCTATGGTTGTCATTGAGAAGGTAGCTGCGGAGGTGGTGGGTGGTGATCTTGCGCATGAGAACCTGCCGCTAGCGAAGAGGATAGCTTCAAAGTTGCATAGATGGTACGGGTGGGTGGATGTTGACGATTTGCATAGTTATGCATATCTGGGGTTGGCTTTGGCGGCCCGCAGTTACGAGGCGGATCGGGGCGTTCCGTTCGTAAGTTTCGCGTCCCGCAAGGCGATGTTTCTTGCGATTGACGAGATGAGGAAGGATGGGGTTCTCAAGCGTAGGCGTGAGACCCCGGGCCCAACGACGAGCAGTCTTTCTGTGGATGTTCAGGATTCTGCCAGCTCCAGTGGTTTGGAGTCGCTGGAGAGGCGCGAGTTGTGCGGGGCTTTGCTGTCAATGCTTGGTGAGGATGACAGGCAGTTATTGCTTATGTATTATGCCGATAGCATGACATTCAAAGAGGTGGCGAAGGTTTTCGTCATAAGCGAATCGGCAGCATGTCTGAGGCACAAGGCTCTTATTCGTCGTTTACGAAGGGTGGCGGAAGCGAGATCGATGGGTTGATATATGGTGTTTGGACGTTTGTCGCAGGATATTACTAGTTCTTTGTCCCGGCGAAACTGATGGGTGTTAAGTCTTCATAAGTTCTTGCCTGCTCCCGATGTACATCGGGACTACTGGCAGGTTGCCATCGGCCATTATTCGTGGGACAGAGCACTAGTAGTCTGTAACAGGAAGAATGTCAGGTGGCAACCCGGCTGCAATCCCGATGTACATCGGGACCGGATAAGGACGTACGAATCCAGCAGCCCGACTGGTTTTCGCTCTGCGAGCTACGTGGTGACAAGTCAATTTCGCCGTTGCAAAGAACTAGGAGATTGCGATGGTTGGTAAGTCAGGGACAATGAGGGGTAGCAGGGTATTGATAGTCGATGATTCGGCGCAGATGACGTCTCTGCTCAGCGAAGTATTTGTCGATTGCGGAGCGTTGGTGTCTACGAGCAATACCGGTGATGACGGGTTGCAGCGTTTGCAGTTGGTGGACTACGACCTTGTTGTTCTTGATCTTCTAATGCCCAGGCCTGACGGTAGGGACATTATTGGTTTCATGCAACAGGCGATGCCTTGGTTCCTTCATCGCACGATCTTGCTTACGGCAGAGCGTTACAAGGGTTCTGAAATGGTCGCATTCAGTGGTATGGGCGTTCATGTCATGTACAAGCCATTCGAATTGGATGAGCTTCGGTCAGTTGCTCGCGACATTGTCGAGAGGGTGCAGTCGGCAAACATATCCAACTGATGTTGAGTCCGTTCAGCGACTACAAGTAGCCGGAATCTGGCCGGGCAAGTTATTGGCAATGGTATCGCAGTATCTGTCACATTGCTTCATCAGGCGTTATCTCGCTGCATACTGCTCGTTGTCTGTCGGAAGGCAGTGGCCATTGCACGCACTTGATTGTGTCCGTTCGCTTCAGGCTTTTGATTTTGCGCAGGCGATTGTGTTTTTGAGGAGCATGGCAACTGTGACCGGTCCGACGCCGCCGGGCACTGGAGTGATAGCAGCTACTTTTTCGCAGGCGGCATCGAAGTCCACATCGCCTGTGGTCATGATTGCGGTTCGTCCGCGGTCGTTTTTCAGCGGCTCGCCCTCGTTGTCGAAGCCTTGGGGAATGCGATTGATGGCTACATCGATAACGATGGCATTCTCCTTTAGCATGTCTGCTGTTATCAGAGGAGACAGATCCGGAAGTGTGGCGTTCTTGTCAGTTTCGCGCAGGAGCCGGTACTTTTGCCAGCGATGCTGTCTTACGCCGGTGGCGACTATCACGATATCTGCGCGTGAGGTGTGGAAAGCCAAGTCTTTTGTGGCTACGTGGCAGACGGTGATGGTGGGGCTGGCATGATGGCTTTGCAGCATCATCATGGCGATGGGTTTTCCGACGATTTCACTGTGACCTACGATCACGAGTTCCTGTCCGGCCAGATCGTCCAGAGTTTGCAGTAGCAGTTCGACGGCGGCTTCGGCGGTACATGGTGCAACAAGGTGATGCCCGTAGACGAGTTGCCCGATATTGTGCGGGTGTATGCCTTCGACATCTTTTCGCGGGTCGATGGCGATCTGGGCGACTCTGGCATCGATTTGCGGGGGTAGGGGCATTTGCAGGATGATTCCGCTGACGCTGTCGTTGTCGTTCAACGAGCGGATTTCGGCGATGAGATTGTCCTGAATGATATCGCCCGGAAGCGAGAGCAGTTGGTACTCGATGCCTACAGAGGTACAGCTTATCGCCTGCATATTGGTATATATCTTGCTGGCGGCGTTCTCGCCCACTTGGACAGCCACCAGGCGCGGAGTTCTCCCCAGCGAGGCGAGCGACGTAGCCTCTTGGAGCACTCGATCCTTGATTGTCTCGGCCAGCGAGTGTCCACTGATCAGTTGTGCAGTCATCCAGATACCCTTTGTCCGATCTCAGTCCTGATCGGTCTGTTCAAGCAGAGAGCGTAGTGTTTCGGCTGTGTCTTTGTCAAAGTTTTTGCTGCGTTGTGCCATTCGAAGCGTCCAAATTCCGGCCTGGCGATAGAATGCCTCCGGACAATCATCTTCCAGCGACATTGCCTGCAGATGGCGACTGACGGTATCGGCGTCTCCGCGGGCGATTGGTCCGGTAAGGGCTTCGTCGGGCCCCAGGGCGGCTACATTATCTAGAGTCGCGTTCACCAGCGGTCGAAGGGCATCCAGGGCGGTTGTCCGGTCTATGCCTGCCTTTTCGGCAAGTGTGGCCGATGCGTCGAGCAGGGCGGTCAGGTAGTTGCACGCCATTACCGCAGATGCGTGGTAGAGAGCTTTGCGTGATGCGTCTATAAGGACGGGTTTGCCTCCAATGTCAGATGCGAACTGCATCAGCACTTCGACGGCGCGTGGGTCTCCCTCGCAGAAGCAGTATGTGCCGGGAAATTCCCGTATTGCCGCCTGGGCGTTGGGGAAGGTTTGTAATGGGTGAATCGATGCGATACTGCATTGGCATCGGTCGCGAGCGGCAGAAAGGATCCCAGAGTCTAACGCCCCACTGCAATGGGCCACGATAGTGCCTGGTTTGAAATCGCGTGAGTCTGCCAGTTCGGTGCATGCCCGGGCGATGGCGGAGTCGGTTGTTGTCAGGAACACCAGATCGGCCTGAGCAGCCGCCTGAGGGGGTGTGGTGGCAATGGTGTCGCCATCAAGGCTGTTAGCGAGTGCGATTGCGTTGGCGTGGGTCTTGCTTGCGACGGCAGACACTCGCCACCCGCCACTTATCGCCAGATGGGCAAGGGCGCAGCCGACCTTGCCACAGCCGATGATCGCGATGTCGCACTTTTGGGTCATTGGTGGATGTTTTTCCGATATAGCTTTTACTGGAGCGTGTGTGTTTGCCCTTTAGAGGGGATGTATACATGCCCGCATCCGGCTTGGGTGAGTATTGTTTTCATCGCTTTGGGTTGGGGGCCTTCTCCGTGAACGCAGAATGCCGCTTTCAATCCGGGGGCAATGCGTCCGAGGCATTTGGTCATGTCATCGCAATCTGCATGAGCGGAGAAACCGTTGAGCACTTCGACCCGGGAGAGCAGTTTGTACATTCGGCCGTAGATTTTGAGTTCCTCACGTCTTTCGACGATCCGGCGGCCGAGTGTGTGCTGAGCCATGTATCCGACGATTATCACGGTATTTGCTTCGTCTTCGATATTGTTCTTGAGATGGTGTTTGATTCGTCCCGCTTCGCACATACCGCTTGAGGCGATGATGACGCAGGATTCCTTCATTGAGTTGAGGCTTTTTGATTCCTCGACGCCTGTGGAGAATGTGATGCGGTTATTGCCGAAGATATCGCCGCGGAGATTCCAGAAATCCCTGGCTTCGGCATCGTAGCATTCGGGGTGCTTCTGGAACACTTCGGTGGCATTCACCGACAAGGGCGAATCGACAATGATCGGGAGGGGTTCGAGCAGTCCTTCGTACATTGCCTGTGCAAGGTAATATGTGACGGTCTGTGTCCTTCCGACGCTGAATGCCGGGATGATTGCTTTTCCGCCAGCGGCCCGTGTGCTGTTGATGATATCGGTAAGCTGCTGTTTCAGATCGGTCGGGTTGCGGTGGCGGCGATTGGCATAGGTTGTTTCGGTGATGAGGTAATCGCAGTCAGGCAGGGGGCATTGTGGATCGCGAAGAATCGGCATGTCGAATCTGCCCAGATCGCCGGTATAGAGCAATCTTACCGGATCGGGTTTGCCTGTGTCCATTTCTATGAGTATGCAGGCCGAGCCGAGAATGTGTCCGGCTTCAAGGTAAGTTGCGAACGCACCTGGAGCGAATTCGAAGGGCTTGTTATATTCGATGGCGTGGAACAGTTTCAATGCGGCATCGGCATCTTCGCGTGTGTAGAGCGGCGTTATTTTGTCATGTTCACTCTTTGCGCGTTTCTCGTTCCAGAAGCGTGCATCTTCTTCCTGGATGTGTGCGGAGTCGGCAAGCATTATGCGGCAGAGGTCAACAGTTGCCGATGTCGCGTAGATCGGTCCGGTGAATCCGCGGTGGACGAGTCCGGGGATGTTCCCGCTATGGTCGATATGCGCGTGGCTGAGCAGGACGCTCTTGAGTTTCTTGGCGTCGAGAGGGAAGTCTCTGTTACGCTGTCTGGCGTCGCTTCGCCTGCCCTGAAACAGTCCGCAATCGAGCAGGACGGGACCACTATCGAGGTGCAGTACATGCATGGATCCGGTGACGGTTTGAGCGGCTCCGTGGAATTGCAGTACGGGCGGGTTCAATCAACATCCTCCGTGATTACATCGGTGCACAGGTATTGGTGTTTGTATTGCTCAGTTCGCCCGCCTCGCTTGCGGATGTTGGCTTGCTCGGCGGAGTCAAATGTGCCGGAGTCCAGGATGATAGGTTTGATCGGTCCCAGCCGACCGCTTTTGCGTTTGGACAGATACTCCATGTTCAGCTCGCCAAGAGCCTGATCCAATTCCTTTGCAAGGAGGTCCGGATTATCTGTTTGTGATGCTTCGACGCTGAGCTGGTAGTAGGGAACTCTGGCGAACTTGCCCTGCATGCGGAATCTGTCCAGATGTGCGCCGGCGGCTGTCTTGGCGTTGTTCATGGCCTCGACTACCTGATGCTCGGTGATTTTTTCGCCGGTCATGTTTGCGGTATGGCTGCCGCGGAACAGGAATTCAAGTATGGGGCTATCGTCCATGTGTCCGACAACTCTAACACAATCGTCCAGATCGTATCGCCACAGTGCTGCCAGGTTCGTCGCTACAATGAAGTAGTCCTGTCCCAGCTCCAGTTCGTGTGCCAGGAGAGTTTGGGGATTGTCGCTTTGTCGCTGTTCAGCCGGGATGAACTCCAGGAAGTTTCCAGTTATCTCGGCTACGCCCGCAGGCGAGTCGGACTCGAGCGGTGTGGTGAACCTACCCTCGCTTGCCAGCAGTCCGAGATCGCGAATCGGAACATCGCCGAACAGTTCACGGAGCCTCTTCAGATACAGTTTGAGCGTTCCGCCCGTCCAGTTGGCGAGGAATGTGATATCCCAGAAATGCCTTGGCAGTAGCATGCCATCTTGCTGGATGCCCTTGTCGATGCGGGCAGCGAGGAGCCTGTTCGGCTTGAGTCGCAATGATCGCACAAAATCGTCAGGCAGGCTTGCCGGAGGGGTGAGTGTTCCGTCGGCAATATCTCGAACGAACCGTTCGCAATGCTTTTGTCCGGTCTCTATAAGTCGAATCGTACTCGACGGGTTTGCAGTGCTGATGAATGAAACATCCCGTACCGCAGCGCACCTGAGGATGGTGTAATACCTGGAATCAGCGTCGACTATTTCAGCCATTGCCGGCGTCGTCACATACATTTTACGGACGATAGTCTTCTGGTATTTGGCCAGAAGTCCGCTGATTGCGCCGCAGGGAATCCCCGTGGGGCTCAGGGCCTCTTTCATAGGCGATGTTATCTGCAGGATGTTTCGCAGCCATGCCTTTTTGTGGTCTGTCAGCACCTTGACTCCCCAGACATTCCAGCCGCGTTTCATCTGCAGTGCGAACTGCTCTGTTACCGCAATGTGCTTGGGTTTGCCCGTGGTTCCGCTGGTCATTGAGAACATCAGTACGTTCTGGTCGGCCGGGAGCAGGGCAGTGGTCTCGCCTGCGAGAACGCGATCCATATAGGGGCGGAGATCGTCGTAGGTGCTTATGGGAACACTGCGGGCGAATTCAGCATAACTGTGGATGTTTGCAAATCCATGATCCCTGCCGAAGGCGGTATCCTCGTGAAGGCGAAGCAGTTGCATTAGCAGGGAGTTCTGCACCGTTGCGGTATGCTGGTGGGCGTTCAGGAATTTGCGGACCTGCACGTAGGCATGTTTGCCCGCTGCATACGCGATCGGCCTCAGCAATGTCCTGGCGATACCCATGTCCCGGATTCTCTCTCTATGATCTTACCGTATACCTGCCAAAGCGAGGGGTCGGCAACGTCGCAAGTCCTCGATACGACATCAAACAGAATCATCGCAAGGACCGCATGGTAGGAGTATATGCGATTCAAGGGTACAAGCACAGTGGGGAATTGGCCCTGTCAGAGGTAATCAGGTCAGGCGACTTCAATAGCTGTCGGCGAGGTGATTTCGCTCTCGGGTACTTCCATGCCAGCCAGGTGACGGTTAAAGAATGCGATAACGCGACAGGCATATTGCATGGGCTCTACGACGACTGCCTGGTTGTGCTTGGCGCCGGGGCATATCCACAGGTACTTAGGGGACGGAGCGAGCTGGTGAAGATGACGGGTCTGCTCTTCGCGTATGTAACTGTCCTTTTGGCCATATACGAAATAGATGGGGCGATTTCCCATCTCCTGCATGGCTTTCTGTACCGACGGATATCGACATCCGAGCTTCGGTTGGGCAAATTTGGCGATAAGCCAGTACAGGAAGTTCCAGAACGCATCGGAGTGGTTTTCGTAAACGAGCTTCACCTTGGCGAAGATGTTTGCCCAGCGTTTCATGCAGGAAATGAGCGTCAAATCTGTGCTGAATACACCATCACACACGATTGCTTTCACATTGGGCGACGTGCTGGCAGCGAGAATGCTCGATCCGGCACCTCGAGAGATCCCAAAAAGGCCTATTTCCCTGGGTTTGCCTTCCGCTTCGAGAGATGCCTCCACGTAGGCGATTGCGCCGAGCGTGTCCTCAAGTTCCTTGTCTGATGGCCATTGCAGGGGTTTGTATTTTCCGCGATTGCTGCTCTCGCCGTGTCCGCGATAGTCGAAGGTGAACACGTCGAAACCGACTTCCACCAGCGGCCGGGCATAGCGAGCGCAACTGTACATGTCCGAACCGTATTCATGGCAGAAAATTATCGTGCCTTTGTATTCGGTGTGGTTATTCGGCGCAAGGTGCATTCCTCGCAGGTTCGTACCGTCGAAACTGCGGAATCGCACCATCTCACCATGCAGACGCTTGAAATCCACCGGCCCCATCGAAAGTGGCGGAGGCGTGTCACAGAAGATATTCAGCACGATCCGGACATACTTCGTAAGCAGGAGCACCACAAAGAGCAGCAACGAGCAACATGTGATCGCGATAATCATCGCCGCCCAGTGCTGTACGAGCCACGGCGGATCGGCAAGCATCGTCGTTAACATGGTGCCCAGTGCTTCCATTGCGTCCTTTCAGCTCGGTTCCTTCCGCAAGCTACCACATTGTGACAAATAGCCTGTGATTGCTATTAGAATACGCAGTGAATACGAGGAATATCAAGCTTCTGTCATGTATTTGGGACCGACATCGCCAGCAATTCAGGCTATGGTCTTGATAATCTGAGCATAACCACTTGCAAGAAAAGGACTAGAAAGCACAGTTGCCATGTCAGGTATCCAGTGTTCCTGACCCGCCTGATTCTATTGCTGAGCCCTTGTGACGATGAGTGTGTTGTTCTGGCCGCCGAACCCCATGGAGTTGCTCATGCAGCATTTGACGTTGGCCTTGCGGGGTGTGTTGGGAATGTAGTCCATGTCACACGAAGGATCTGGGGTGTTGTAGCTGACGGTTTGGGGAAGCATTTGCTCTCGAATCGCCAGTATGCAGGTTATGAGTTCGGTTGCGCCGGCGGCAGCTATGAGGTGTCCGAACATACCTTTGACCGACGACACCGGCGTTGTGGTGTTTTCGCCGAATACCTGTTTCATCGCGACGGTTTCTACCTGGTCATTCTGCTTTGTGGCTGTTCCGTGTGCGGAGATGTAATCTATGTCGGCGGGGGTCAGTCCGGCGTCTTTGAGGGCAGCCCGCATGGCTCCGGCCGCGCCGTTGCCTTCGGGATCCTGATCGGTGATTCGGAACGCATCGGCGCTCGCACCGTATCCGACAATTTCTGCCAGGATGTTTGCCCCGCGAGCTACTGCGTGATCGTAGTCTTCCAGTATCAGGATACTCGCACCTTCGCCAAGGACGAATCCGTCTCTGGTCAGGTCAAATGGGCGGGAAGCGGTCTGGTAGTCATCGTTCCTGGTGGAAAGGGCAGTCAGGCGGTTGAATCCTGTAACGCCCAGAGGGTGAATCATGCTGTGGGCTCCGCCTGAGATCACGACGTCGGCTTCGGCGTTGCGGATGAGCCACATTGCCTCGCCGAGGGCTTGGGTGCTGGCTGCACACGCGGTGAGCATGTTTGATGCCGGTCCGCGAATATCGAACTCCGCGGCGATATGGGCAGCCACCATGTGGGATTCCTGCTCCACTTCACGGTATTTATCCATACGCTTGAAGGCGAACTGGGCCCACTTCAGGGTGTCAATATGGTCTTCATCCCAGGAATCCACGACGGCAGAGATGTAACTGTCGAAATCCAGGCTGCCTTCGCCACTTCCAAGGTAAACGCCAACGCGGTCCCGGTTCAGATCGTCGCAGGCGTTCAGGCCGGACTGTTTCCATGCCTGCACCGCGGCGCCGAGAGCGAAGGTGCAATGGCGGCTTGCGTGTTTGTGTTTTTCGGCGTCGTCAACCTGGTCTGCCATGTTGTAGTCGACCACCTGGGCCGAGAATTTCGTGGGAAACTCGCTGGCATCGAAGATCTCGGTCATGCGGATGCCAATCTTGCCTTCCATCATCGCCTGCCATGTGCTTTCCACATCGTGTGCGAGAGGATTGACAGTTCCCATTCCGGTTATGGCGACTCTTCTCATACTCATGATTTATATCGCTTCAGCACGCAGGCGGCGCTCTGTCCGCCGACAGTGAAAGAACCTACGACGGCATACTCGATATCCGCTTGGACGGGTTGGGAAAGCAGATTCAGATCGCATCCATCGGCGGGTGTTTTGTGGTTTACGGTTGGAGGTACGGTTTGCGTTTGCAATGCTTTGATTGCCACGGCAAGCGAGACTGCCGATGTTCCTGCAAAGAGTGATCCCAACGCGCCGGTGATGGAGACGGCAGGGATATCGGCGAGTTTGTCGCCGAAAACGCTTTTCCATGCATCCGATTCGCAGGCGTCTTCGCCCGGTACGCCGGTTCCGTTGGTAAAGATCAGGCCGACTTGCCCGGGGCAGATGCCTGCATGTGCAAGTGCCGCTTTGACAGCAACGTCGAGTGATCCGGCGTTGGGCTCATCAACGTTGATACCGGCAGGATCGCAAGCGCTGGCGAACCCGACGACTTCGGCATGTACGCTCGCTCCTCGATCTATAGCGTGGCTCATCTCTTCGAGGATAATCAGTGCGCCGCCTTCGCCGACCACGGTTCCGCAAGCGTCTTTATCGAACGGGCGGCACGCGGTTTGTGGGGTATCGTTGCACGTGGTACACAGGCGTCCCAGCAGGCTGGGGCGAAGTACACCCATGGGGTTGAGTTTGGATTCGGCTCCGCCGGCGACGACTGCATCGGCGCTATCGCGGATAATCCAGCGAGCGCCTTCGGCCACGCTCATCAGTCCGCTTGCCGCTTCGCAAGTTATGGCGTTGCTGGGCCCTTCGGTGCCATGGATAATCGTGATGTGGCAGGAGAGCATATTGGGCAGGTACTTCAGCAGCCACAGCGGCGTGAGCGAGTTGATGCCGTCGCGTCCCCATGCTTTGATGTCGAACTTGCCATCTGTGAGCGACTGGGCGGCGGCGATTCCGAGTTCATCGAGGTCGCAGGCGATGAGTCCTGCCCCGATGTTGCATCCCAGCCTGTCCGGTGCGATAGTCATATCTTCGCCGGATGCTCTAGTGAGGATATTTGCATCGGCGAAGGCGAGGTCAGCGGCGGCCACTGCGATTTCGATATCGCGAGCCATGACTTTCACAGCTTTTCGGTATGACTTCGGCACGAATTGTCTGGCGGAAAATTCTTTTAGTTGTCCGCCCACCTGGCAAGGGAAATTCGCCGGATCGAACAGATCGATTCTCTGGGTGCATGCAGTTGCGTCTATGAGAGTTTGCCACAGGTGGTCAATTCCCATTCCAGCGGCAGACATAACCCCCACTCCGGTGATAGCCACGCGGCGGTCAGCCATTAGTTATCCTCCAGGAACGGCGCCACGAGGCGTTCGAATTGCCCGGTGAAGACGAAATTCTCCTCAGGGAATTCCATTCCTGCCATATTCTGGTCAACGTGCGAAAATATGAGATCGACTTGCCCTATTACTTTGCCGTTGTTGTAGACGGTTCCCTTTGTAACTGCTGCCGCTTCGGACACGCTATCGATTTCGGCTTCGTAGGTAATGGTGTCGCCGGGGACCACGATATCATCGAAATGGGCCTTAGTAACCTTTGCCAGCACTACCTTCTCTTCGAAGTTTCGAGCCTGCCCGACGAGGATACCGGCGGTTTGTGCCATTCCCTCGATCATGAGCGAACACGGCATGATCGGGAATGGTTCCCAATGATCATGAAGGTGTTCTTCGGCAAGAGAGACGTTCTTGATGGCTTTCGCCCGCTTATGGGGTTCGAATTCCTCAAAGCGGTCAATCCATATCCATCGCATTTGGAGGCTCCAGTAACTACTGATTGCCAATCGCAGCCCGGCAGGCACTTGTGGCGTCCTGCGTTGGATGGCGATCGGCAATCATTATTTAGTTCAGTTGCTGATTGGTCTTATGGTGCTACACGTGGTTCTACGCGCTGATTTTTCTTACGACGTAGTTCACGATCGTCTGGACCTTGAACAGCTCGGACATGTTGTTGATGTCCGGGTCCTTCTCAAACTCGGTGAAGTCAGCGTGCGGCATTTTGGTCTTCAGTTCGGTCAGACCGATATCGGTGAGCCTTCCCTCTTTGACGAAATCAGGATTGTTCACGATGTTATCTGGGAACAGTTCGCCGCGGGGAATCTTGATATCGAAGCTCTTCTCGAGGCGGAAGACGATATCGAGGAAGTCGATGGACTCTGCTCCCAGATCACCCGTGAGCGTGGCATTGGGCGTGACTTCATCGTCATCCAACCCAAGAGCTTCAACGAGCGTATCCTTAACTTTTTCAAAGACTTCCGTTTCATTCATCGGCATTGGCCTATCTCTCCTGTTGGCGCCACTTCAGTGTAGCGAATGCTTTGCAAAACGCCTTGATTCGTGTCTATGTCTTTCCGAAAAAAGGCACTTATGTATACGTATTCCACAAGTGAAAGTCAACGGGCAATGCCGGAAACTTGCATCTGTGATTCCTGTTTATATCGTGTTCTAAACCGTCTGTTTGCCTGCCTCTTCAAGTGCTTTGGGCCCGCCGATGAGCCCGAACGTCCGCTTGAGTTCGGACAGGATGTCTTTGTCGGCTTTGACAAGGTAATCTTTGCGGTCTGCAAGATTGAAACAGCGAAGCTCCAGCCGTGCGGAAACCGTCTGTCCGCTATCCACGGTGCAACTGGCCTTAAACTTTGCACTGTCTGCGGTTATGTCCACGGCGTGCAGGTCGCACCGCAGCGTGTCGCCCGGTTTGACGAAGTTTGCGTAGCGAACGTTCTTGGCGGTAGACAGTACTATTATGCTCTTGGACCAATTCTGTTCAACACGAACCAGCCACGCCGCCGACTGAACCATCGCCTCGATCATCAAGACACCAGGCATTACCGGGAAATCAGGAAAGTGATCTGCCAGGTATTCTTCGGCAAGCGTTAGATTCTTTGCAGTCTGAATCCTCTTGCCGGGCTCTATTGAATCTATTCGATCTATAAGTTGAAACTTCATTGTCTGTGTTTCCTAACTACGACAACAACAAACGTTAGTGTGCTATTTGCGATGCTTGTCACGTCACTGGCCTGATCGCTGGGCGTTAGGGGGTTTTAGTTATTTCCCTTCGCGGTTGCAAGTGTTTCTTGTTGATCCTGCCTGTGAAAAACAGGCCGCAACCCCATGGCGGCGGGTAATCACAGGGTGCTGTCGTCCGCAAGGGTCAGGCAAGACTCTTGAGGATATCCAGGCCTTCGGCGAGTTTTTCGTCTTCTGTAGTGTAAGCGAGCCGGAAATGCGTATCTGTCTCCGAGAATATGTTTCCGGGAATAGTCAGCACGTTGTTTTCGATAGCCTTGGTGACAAACGTTGTCGCATCGCCGCCTGGGGCGGGAACGAATGCATAGAATGCTCCGCCCGGCTTGCTCATGCCGAATTTCTCGCCGAGTGCGTCGAATACCATGTCGCGTTTTCGCTTATACGATTCCGCTTCGGTCGTCATGTCTGTCTTCAGTGCGGTAATGGCGGCGGCCTGCACCATACTGGGTGCACATACGAAGCTGTATTGCTGCAGCATTGTCATTTTGTCGAGGATGGGTTTTGGTCCGGTGCACCAACCGATTCGCCATCCTGTCATGCCGTAGCTCTTGGAGAAACCGCGCATCAGAAGCGTGTTTTCGTAGATCGACGCCATGGATACGAACGGCTGATCATAGCAGAAAAGGTTATATATTTCGTCGGAGATCACGAGCAGGTCGTTCTTGGCACAAACGTCGGCGATGTCCTGGAGCTGCTGGCGATCATAAACATATCCGGTTGGGTTGGACGGAGAGTTGATAATCAGCATTCGTGTCTTGTCGGTGATGGCTGCTTCGAGGCGTTCGGCGGTAAGGCAGAAGTCGGGGTATGTATCAACCGGTACGGGCACGCCACCGGCCAGCCTTACCAGGTGTGAATACATCACGAAGTAGGGGTCCGCGAAGACGACTTCATCGCCTGGGTTTATCAGGGTGAGCGATGCCAGCACCAATGCGCCGCTGACGCCTGACGTAATGAGGTATTGCTTATCGGCATCCCATCCGAATTCCGCCTGGGCATCGGCGGCTACGGCTTGCCTGAGCTCTACGGTTCCCTGTGTTTGGGTGTAGCTGTTCTTTCCTTCACAGATCGCATCTACGGCCGCCTGGCGAACTTCCTGGGGTACGTCGAAGTCGGGCTGCCCGATCGAAAGGTTGATGGGATTTGTCATGTTCGCAGCCAGATCGAAAACTTTGCGGATCCCGGAGGCATCCATAAGCTTCATTCGGTCGGCAATGGTATGGCTTTTTCGCATTATTGTGCTCCAATCTTGGGCTCTGCTATCGCAAGCCCGTCCGTTCGGCTTCTGTCTTTGCCTGCGGTTTCCGCTGTTTGCTTATGGACTGTCGCCGGTGGGCAGGCTTTTTTGCGACATGTCGTTTTTGCACGTCAGTTCAGCTCTGATAAGCAACTCGGTTTGAGTTGCCCGACGAGTTGGCCGCATGCTTATCGTTACCCTTATCGGTTGCCAGAGCGTGTTATTGCGGGCAATAGGTACAGGCGCGTAACAAAAGCCCCGACAGCCGCCAAAGCGCACCATCGGAGCGTATGAACGTTTCCGGAGCGAGCCTCGAGGGCATTTTGAATTGCTCGAAGCGGATCGTCCAAGGACGCTCTTGGTTCGGCGTTGCCGCAAGGCTGTCCTGCCGCAATCCCACAGGATCGCGATGCAGAATGGTAGATCAAAGGCCCCGAGCGTTCCAGCTCGTCCGTTTTCGCCATGCGGCCTGCCTTCTGGAGACAGGTTTCGTTGTGACGAGTCGTCGCTACAAAGACAGTCTCGCCGGAAGAAGACTACTAGTAGTCTGTAACAGGAAGAATGTCAGATGGCACCCCGGCCGCAATCCCGACGTACATCGGGACCGGATAAGGACTTAAGAATCCAGCAGCCCGACAAATTCGCCGTTACAAAGAACTACTCGGCTCCTTCTTCGCCTTCTTCGTCCGTGGCCTTCTTCTTCTTTCCGCCGACCTTGCTGCGGATCACGCGCGTTTTGGGTAGGCCCAGGGCGTTGTCCTTTTCGGGATCAAACTTTTCCTGTTCGGTAAGTATGGCGATGCGTTCGGTGCGGGTAAGTACGCTTCGCGTACCACGCAGGGAACCCTTTGTCTTGAGCGATTTATCAATCGACATAACAACCAGTCTCCATCTATCTAATAAGTTTGTGGCGAAAGGGGATAGTTATCCTTCTATCGCATCTTGAATTCAGGGTTAATTTCCCTGTCGTCTCTTACAACATAGCTGAATGAGTTGTCTTCGCTGGTATGAACCTGCATAAGCAACTCTTTCATTCTTTCCAGATGTTTCTTCGCCTCGGGCGAGTCGGCGTTGTCAAAAGCCCTCGCCGACCAAATGCTCCGAGTGGCCGGTTTGGTTCTGTTTCTCTTAATTCTCAGTGACACCGGTTCGCCGTGTGCCCAGAAGTAATTGCAAACTGCCTTCATCGAGTCACGTATCTGGCTGTCCGTACCGGCACTGCCGGTTGTAGCGATCTCATCTACTCGCACATGGTACTTGCCACTTGTCAGTTGGCCCGTGTACGAGGCTATCGCCGGCGACGCCGCTTGTGGGGCAGGTGTAATAGCCTGGCCAAGCCAGAACGCAAGTATCACTACCAGCAATGCCACCAAAGCTATCACCAAGGCTTTCGGATAGCTCACAGTCACAGTCAATTCCGGGCTTGCCACTGTGCCCGAGTATCCTGACGGGACGGTCTCTTCGCCGGTTACGGGGCTATCAAGGCCCTGGCCTTCGCCGGGCTCGGCCGGTCCGGCCCAGTCGGGAAGGTTGGCCGCCTTATTGGCATCCTTTGCGCGGGACTTTGCAATGACCTCGAACAGTGCTACGGAATTCTTTTTCTTGCGCACTTGCAAGCTCCTAGCCGCCGCTGGCTGTCACTATGGACCAAATTACCCGACAAACCGCGAGATCATAGTCTGATGTTGCGGTCTTGTCAATTCCTATTCGCGCCTTGGGGGTCGCCGCGGCCGGCATTTCGCTCGGTCCCAGACGCGAGAGCACACAGAATGATACCCGATATTGCTATCGGCAATAGATACAGTTTTTGTGGCATGCAATCTACGGCAAATCCGATTGCCGGGGCAAGTACCGCCACCAGCAGGGCCCTTCCCTGCGAATCGACGCTCAATACGGTGGCGGTCTGGTCGGCCGGGCAAGCTTCGGCTATTCTCGCAACTGCCAGTGGTTTCCAAAGGTTATGTATGGCGGCGGCAAGCACGAAGCTGCCGATGACTACCGCATCAAGCCCCGCCAGCACGCCTGCCGCCAGCAAGCACATTGTTAGCAGATTTAGACCCCAAAGCCACTTAGCTGCCGCTTGCCAGCTCCCCGCCAGTTTGGCAACAGCGTAAGATCGCCTGGCTGCGATGCTTTCCAGAAGGTGCAGCAGGGCATAGACACCCGCTGTGAGCACCGCCACCCGCGTGTGGTCGTTCAGGTCAGACATTATCGCAATGGACAGTGCTGCGGCCAGGATTGCCGGTTGAATGTAGTCCTTCGAGGCATGGAACATTCCGCTGAATACCATGGAACCCGCCAGGATACGGCGCAAGTGCTGTTTCGAGAAGGCAGTGTGAAAGGACGATATCAGAGTGTGCAAGACATCTGCCGGCCGAAAGCCCGGTTTGATTTCGCCATCAGTGTAGCCGGGGTAAGTGATGAAATTAATTATATTTATGATGCACGGGATTGTGCTTAGAAGAAAGACGCTTGCGTAGCTGTCGGTGGTGATTACCAGGGCGGCAGCGATAATGACGGCCGCCGCCGATCCCAGTTTGCTCCAACTGCGAGTGTATCCGTAGATGGCGACCTTGTCGTCCTTGCGGCCTTCATGGGCGAGCCACGAGAAGATTATGGCTTTGTGCGTGCCGGTGCGAAACGCTTCGCCCAGTGCGAACATGCCCATCGCCAGAAACATGACCGGAGTGGACTTCAGCAATCCGAAGCAGATGAAAGCGGCAATGTAGGCGAGGTGCCCGGCGATCATCGCCCGCCTGCGTCCCAGCGAGTCGGCGATGGCTCCGGTGGGCACCTCAAGCACGTTTCTACAGATCTCCCTGAAACCGATGAGCATCCCGATTGTGCTGAAGGACAGGCCGTTTTCCCGCAGCGCGAGGATCAGGAATGGTTCAAAGTACCTCTGATTCTTCACGAACCCGTAGAGGCAGAATCTCTTGAGCATTTGTTTTGCCCCGCCTTTACTTGGCTTTGATTAGAGAGTCTGTGACGACTATCACTTTTCCCTTGCGGAGCAACTCCCTGGCCTCGCCGTGGGTCATCAGTTCACGCTGGACGAGTTGAGATACCACGACTGTGCCATCCGGCGCCTTGCTGTTTGGCACGGCGTTGAGGATCAGTGGTTTCTTGAACATCTTTCCGGTGATCCTTTCGAGCTTGGCCTCGGGTTGTCCGGTCTTCTTGGCGAGATTCTGCGCCATTACGATGGGCCTGCCGTAGACGAACTTTGTCTTCGGGTTGATCTTTCGCCCGTGTTTCCTGTAGACGTAGACGGCCGGTCGGTAAGTCATCCGCTCGTTTGCTGGAACATTCGCCGCAGAGAACAGCACCCGTCCCGTCGCCGACTTGATAGTAAGCGTGGCACAGGGCTTGAACCTGCTCAGGCGAGCGTCGATTATGATGACGTCTGCATCGCCTTCGCCCACGAATATCATGTCGCCAGCAGGCGTGCTGCTTTGCAGGCCCAGTGTGCTGACAGCGCCGCTGATGCCATGGATCGGCAGCGACATGGTAGTGGTGTAGGTTCGCTGCTTGCGGTTCAGCTTGCCGGATTTCACCTTAAAGTGTTTGACTATGACCTCGGCCGAGATGTTGCCCGTCTTGAGGTTTGTGAACCTCCCATCGGTTCCGGGCCTGAGATCGTGCAATGCCAGCACAGCGTTCCTTGCTGCGATGAGCCTTGCTGCGCGTTTGGCCTTCAGCATGGCTGAGCGTGAGTATCCGCCTATCCTGGCGGTCCCGGAAGCGAGAATCTCGCCGGTGGTCCAGTTGATCGATGCCCTGTCTGTTTCTTCGATGATGGGTTCGAAGTTGCCGCCTGCGAGGATCATCTCGTGCAGGTCTTTCTCTTTTGGGGCGGGCTTGGTGGCGACGGAAGCGGGTTTGCCGGCGGTATTCTTCTTCGGAGCTTCCGTCTTCGCCTGCGGCTGCGTCGCGACATGTTCGGCGCGAGCGATTGTGGGAATCAGAAGCATGCATCCGACAAGTGTCAGCATTGTAATCGTGATACGCATAGCTCACCTTTCCTGAATGTCAGGTCCTTATTTCATCTCACTCTATGGTAGCGATCATCAATCAGAATTGCACGTTAAACGAACCGATAGAGACTGTAGGAGTGACAAGGAAAGTCCTGGCCGAAGTGTATTTTTCGCGGCATGGCAGCCCGTTGGGACAATTCCTGTTTTTTCTTCCAGTCTCATGTTTGCGCATATCCTCTTCTAGTACTTGTATTTGTGCTGGAGTACGCTTCCGATTCGCATAGTTTGCGGGCCATCGCGTTGGCCCGCGGGGCGGGGGAATCCTACATTTCTGACGATGCAAGGACGCTCGGACCATAAGGTCGCTCAAAAGGGCGAGATAGGTCCGGATTACAGGTTGGCAGCTTGGTGTGAAGTTGGAGGTAACGCCATGAAGAACGTGAATCAAGATGCGGATCGCCAGTGGTATCGCCGGGAGTGTTCTGAATCGTTCAGTGAGCCCGACCAGGCAAGCTTGGACCATGGCAGCGATGTGCCGGATTCGTTTCTCCCGACCTGTGATTTGCTGGATGCCCGGCGGGATATTGAACAATGGCAGCCATTTGCCCGCGGAATTTGTGCGCTTCAATTCCGCTGCTACGGAAGGTTATCAAGTCTTGCATCAGGAAGAACGCTAACTTCGCTGGACATGCTTAAATGATATTAACACGTCACAGATAGACGCATAACCATTCAAAACCCAGTAAACGCGGAGGTGCCCATGTAGCTGAAGAGTAAAACGATTGTGTGTCCGCCGGATTACGGGCGGCCGCCGGGACTTCTTCCTTCCTCTCAGTTCCAGGAGGTGCATATGTAGACTATGAAAATGCTTTATCCAAATGTGTGTGGCTGCCTGGGGATAATGCAGTGGGCGATAGATTCTTCGTAATCTGTCCCGTGCTGAGCTATCCCCGGCAGATGCTTTTGAATGGGGGTTTTGTGGGGTGTCTTTCGGCCGGCGTTCATCGCGGCCGCCGCTTATTTGAACATCACTTCTTTTCGGTCTGCGCCGGTCTCTTCGCACCATTCCAGTATCAGGTTCACGTAGTGGTCTTCTATTGCTTGGGCGTACTCGGCGATCTTGAGCTTCTCTGCGGTGCTCGCCAGTTCATCGCGATCCGGCGACTCTATCTCCACGAATAACCCGATGCCCGGCAGTTCGTCCAATTCCACCATGCACTGTCCGAGGCGGTAGCTTGCACGTTTCTTTTGGATACGCAACGTCAGTTCAAGAGTTGCAGCAGCGAATACGGCTTCGATAGCGGCTGCGTTGTCCACGTGCGTTTGCATTTCGCTACGCTGTTTGGCACCGTCAGTAAATGTGGGCGGTCCCTTGAGCGTAACGAGCGGCCTGTCGTCGATGCTGCCTGCCTGCTGACCGGTGGGGCAGTCGATCCATTGACATTGCCTGATTCGCAGTCCGCGGTTGCCTGTCAGCAGGTCTCGCATGGGGGTATCGTAGTAGTCGTCAGTCTGGAGCGTTTTCCCGAGATAAACTGCGCCCGCGGCGTGTAATGCGTCGGTGATCTGCTCAAACCCGTCCACTTTGTACTTGATCTCTATTTCATTGCTCATGGTAACCTGATGATACGCACTTGCGCTGTTCATTTGAACAGGCAATGTTGTCAGGGCAGCCTGGTGTACGAGAATTCTTTCTGGCAGGAAAGAATTCTCGCACACAGAGCAGGTGAGCAGTAGAACAGTTGAGCAGGTGAAACAGCAAAGACGTGATCCGTCGCTGACTCCAAGTCCAGAAAGTCGGCTCACCAGCGGTCTCCTGGCCACAAGCGAAGCGAGTGGCGAATCACCTGCTCAACTGTTCAATCCGTTTCTTTGTGGTTCGTTTCTTCGTCGTTCGGGGTTTCTACTTTCGAAGCTGCCACAAGAATTGATGACAACTCACGTTATCTGCCGCCAAAGAAGCATCTCGCACACCTTGACGACCGCCAGAAAGATTTGTCGTACACGCAGCCTGGAGTCTTCCGGCAGTCTGGTTGCTGCCATTACTTATCTTCCTTGTGCCTGTCATTGCGATTCCGCAGGAACGGCGAAAATGCCGTCATCGGGAAGAACACTCCTGCCCGGAAACTTCTCACAAGCCGCCTGCCGCCGTGTGCCAGCATATCCCCCGGGCTTCGCGACCCCGGGTCAACTATCCTCAGCACGAGCACCAGTCCAGTCACCCTTGCTACGACCGATAGTATGAAATTGATGTGCCAGTTTCGCCAGTAGAAGTACAGTGCGTCACCGGCCGCGTTTGTCGGACCGAAAGACCATACGACATCTCGCGTGTAATAGGCCACCAGCCCGCCAGTGAGCCCGCCAAGCATCCCGCCAGGCGTGCAAAGATATTAAGGCGTGCACCGGTAATGCCGAGCAGCCAGATCGTGCCCATCGACCATGCAATGGTCATCATACGCATCGACTTACGAAGCTCCTTGCCTCCAACAGCAAGTGCCCGCAAATCGTCAAATGGTTTCTTTCGCCAGAACATCGCAGAACTTTCCAGCCCCGGCCATGCGGCAGCTTACGAGGGGAAAGTCCCCACAGTTGGCCTGCCCGGCCCGTCCGCCCGTCTTGGGCGGGATTTCAGTATATCGCAAGCATATACAAGCCATTGCAAACCACAATACAAATCGGTGTTTTTCACCAGTTGTCATAACAGAAAAAATGCGAATTGTAGCTTCATATGTAATTGATTCCGCCTGGGGCACTGTCTGCCTCCATGTTCCATCGCTATTGTGTGCCGGGCAGTGAATTTGCTTGTATGCCATATTTGTGTTTGGTACTAATTATTTGTGATGTCCGCATTTGTGCATGGTTCGCAAAGCAGGTGTTTTTGACGAATTCGTCTCACCGCAGCTATTGTTCTTCATTCGGCAGTTCTATGAGATGAGCAGCCCGCCGGCGTGTGCCCGCTGCAAGAGTGCCTTCGCTAATGATGTCAGCCGCGTTGCTGAAGTATTACCAGACAGGATCTTCAATACTATGAGTACTGCATCTGATTCACCGGACATCCAGGCCGTTTGCTCCCCTGTTGGTGATTGCCTTGCAGGTTTTACATTGTCGAGACGCCGGTTTGTGGCGGCCGCTCTGTTTGTGGTTCTGTTGTATCTGGCGGGAGTGGCTGGGCAGTGGAGGCCGAAAAGTGATGGGGCGTTGTACCTGGGTATTGGCAGATCACTTGCCGAGGATGGTACATACAGCTTTAGCGGGCAGCCGAACAATGTAGTAACCCCCGGCCTTCCGATGGTGCTGGCAGCATCGCAGAAGCTCTTCGGTGAGGGCTACTGGGTTCCCCATCTACTGATGACCCTGAGCGGACTGGCCGTTTGTGTGCTGGCCTACTGGGCTGTTTCCCGCCTTGGCGGGCGTGGGATGGGGTTGGCTGTGGTGACATGTTGCTTGTTCTCTCACAGTTTCTACGGGTATGCACACGTCATTCTCACTGACATGCCGTTCGCAGTTTTCTTCTGGCTTGCGGTTTGTGCGTGCGTGGGCACTGGCAATTCACGGTTCTGGGCATATGTATTGCTCGTCCTTGCCGTGGTTCTGGGCATAACCGTTCGTGCTCCCGGCGGATTGGTTATGGGGGCGTTGGGCGTAGGTCTTCTTGTGGACCGCAGTGGCAATACCGGCTGGAAAAAACCGCTGGCGCGATCTGCGTGCGTATTGCTGGCAGTGGCGGCTACTATGGGTGTGTTCTATTTTGTAGCAAAAGGAATGGTCGCCAATACGCCGGCGTATGCCCGCCGGGCCGATAGCATGGCTGCCCTTGGCGTTCTTGAGATCCTGTTGCGCGTTGCCAGAGGATTCGTAATAGCGCTGCCGGGAACCATGGCCGAGTTACTTACCGGACAGGATGGTACGCTGGTCAGGATTATCGTTGGCATCCCGATGTCAGCGTGCATGTTCGTCGGAGGCATATTGTTGTGGCGGCGGGGCCAGCGAATGCCGATTGTGACCACACTCCTGTCGATGGCGGCCTTTGCTGCGGTAGGTGAAGGCAAGTATGTGCATCCCCGCTATGTTCTTCCGTATCAGCCACTGATTATGTACATGATGCTGGTTGGTTTTGTGGCATCTTTCCAGGCGATTCGCGCGAGGTTCGCGACGCCGGCAAGCCAGAAGGCCTGTCTGACTGCGGTGTGTGTGCTTCTGGGGATCGTGATAGCATGCAATATTCCCAAGATAATGCGAGACGCCTACTACGTCACGCGATACGGCCGCTCTGATGAGTACCATCATAAGATCGCGCATGGAAAGCTTGTGGAGCTTATTGAGCTGGCGAAGATTATGGAGGGAACGGAGAAGAACCCCAGCCGCGAGCAAATCGTGATTGTCCCCAGAGAGTATTGGCGCAGGCTTCATTATCTCAGCAGGCGTCTGGTGCGGTCCTTGCCGGTAGCTGGCACTGAGACCATTGAGGAGGCGATGCAGGCAATCCCCGGGCTTGTCAACGGCAATGTGCTTGACTGCGACATGGCCATTGTTGATCTTCGATCCAAGCATCACGCGGAAGTCCAATCGCTCCTTGCCATGACCCTGGACGATTCTCCAATCTGGCGTAAAACTCACACCGGCAAGCGTTTTGTGGTCTACAGGAAGATCTCAGCCACAGCGACTCCATAAATTAGGGACGGTGCCCTATTTAATTTGCGATTCGGATTATTCCTATTTAAATAGGGCACCGTCCCTAATTTAGAGATATACTACCGGCCTTCTTCCCATGTCTCAAAGGTGTTTTGCATTACTGGGGAAGATGGGGACGCCAAAGGGAGAAGAGGGGGTTGCTTTGGTGTACGCGTACTGTTAGGGTAATGGCGAGTGTACGTGAATTCGGCTGTGCTGGTAGAATACTTCGCATATGCCGATGCGCGGGCGACAACCGCAATTGGACCGCCCAGGGAATCAACCATAACACGGGAGACGACAGATGAGAGACTATTTGCTGAAGAACGGCATGATCAGCTGGACAGAGATGATGACCACCGATATGGAGGCGGCGAAGGGCTTCTACAAGGAAGTATTCGGCTGGGAGTTCAAGGTATGGCCGACGGAATGTGGCGGCGAGTATACGGTGATCTC
>CBDUQP010000025.1:0-30229 GCA_965369385.1 uncultured Phycisphaerales bacterium | reverse complement strand
ATTGCCAAAAGACTCTCCAAAATCAAACATCTCAAAAACCATAAGAAACAACATTTGATTAATACGCTTTCAGCCGAAGGCGGAAAGCACCAAACTGAGTAGCGGATCATAAGCTTGCAGGACCGTTCATTCAACACCTATCGAATACCGTAACTCTTCGCCCATCTGCATCGCTTCGGGCAACCAGCGGGAGGAGTTGATGATGATTCGACAAAAACGTCGGCCCTTTATTGATAAAAACCGGAAAAGAGGTGTTGCACAGATGGGTTTTTCGCATTGTCGCAAGTTTCGTAAACGTAAGTATCTATTGTGATTGAGATTGCAACGAAACTCAAAATCGCGAGCGTTGTTCAAAAGACGCAAAATACGCAACGTTTTTGGTAGTTTGTTGCGTGTTTTGGGCCGACTGCAAAATTTCGGACCAAATCGCATGCAGCGTTTTAGCCATCAGCGGTCAGTATGTTAGTATGTGCCTGCGCCTTGTCGCGACGACTTGTGACGACGAAGACGCAAGCCATAGACGGACGCGAAGTGTGCTGTTTGTCCCAAGGCGAAGCGTGCGTGCGTGCTCCCGGTCCACTGTATTGCAGATGGGTGAAGAGTTACCGAATACCAAAATACCGATAGTCCGCCAAATGGACTGGATAAGGCAGCGACAATTCCCTAATGTTGGTACTGATTTGTTTCTGATTGGCCAGACGCTGGCAAGCCAACGGTTGAACAAAACACAATCCTTCCGGATACTGCACTTACAAGCCCCAGATATACAAATACCTACGCCGAATCCCAACAGAAAGAAATTTAATGAAAGCTGCCATTCTTACCGGAATAAGACAGATGGAACTGACCGACCTGCCCGACCCGCAGATCACTCGCGACACCGATGTGCTCGTCCGAATAAGTCGCGTGGGCGTGTGCGGATCGGACGTCCACTACTACACAACCGGCCGAATCGGCAGCCAGGTAGTCCAGTTCCCGTTCCCCGTCGGACACGAATGCGCTGGAGTTGTGCAGGAAGTTGGCCCGGGCGTCACCGCCCTCAAGCCCGGTGACCGCGTGGCGGTCGATCCCGCGATTTATTGCGGCCAGTGCGACCAGTGCAAGGCAGGCAGGCACCACACGTGCCGCAAGCTCCTGTTCCTCGGATGCCCTGGACAGATCGACGGATGCCTGAGCGAATTACTGGTTATGCCCCAGGAATGCTGCTTCGCCATACGCGATGAGATGACACTCGACCAGGCCGCCATTTCCGAACCACTCGCCATCGGCGTCTACGCCGTCAAGCAATCCGTGCCGATGGCCGGCGCATCGATAGGCATTCTCGGCTGCGGGCCTATCGGCCTGAGCGTGTTGCTGCCTGCTCTCACGCAGCAAGCTGCACGCGTCTACGTTACTGACAAAATTGACGGCCGCCTGCAAATTGCCAACGCCGCCGGAGCACATTGGACAGGCAACCCAGACAAGCAGGACATCGTCAGCGAGATATCCGCAGACGCCCCACTACTGCTGGATGCCGTCTTCGAATGTTGCGGCCAGCAGGATGCACTCGACCAGGCGATTGAACTGCTCAAGCCCGGTGGAAAGCTCGTGCTGATCGGAATTCCCCCAGTGGATCGCATCAGTTTCAGCATAGACAAGATCCGCCGCAAGGAAATATGCATCCAGAATATCCGCCGACAGGTCGGATGCGTTCAGCCGTCTCTGGACATGATCGACAACGGCATGGACGTGGACTTCATGCTCACACACCGCTTCAGCTTCGCACAAACGCAAGATGCGTTCGACCTCGTCGCGGGCTATCGAGATGGCGTAATGAAGGCGATGATAGATTTCGATATTGACTAAGCCATGATTCGCCGAAAAGCGGCAGAGCTCAACTGCGATCTGTACACCCCGAGCCGTGAGCGGAGAACTCTTCGCCTGCTGCAGCACATTGGCAAACCCGTTCATCTTCCGCCTCCATTATCACGTAACTGATTGTAGGCACAGACGCAGCGATGTATCGATCATGTGGGGTTTTGGAGGCATAATTGTGTCCCAATCACGATAATTATCTCGTTTTATGCACGATTTTCGCAAATATGGTCGATATAATAGACCGACTGGACTTTTCAGGCATCCGCAACTGCCTCTCTTCGGTGATGCTCCGTTTCGAGCGACTTTCCACCTTGGCATAAACAGGCAGTTGGCGATTGGTCTCAGAGAATTCTGCCGACCAGCAGCAACGATGCCATTACGGCGCCCCGGAAAACGTCGGGCGCACTGGGATGGGACCGGCACGAACAGGTCGTGCGTCCTTAATTCCCAAACGCCCGGCGCGGCCACCCACGCGGAGCGGCACTCTTGCCCTCCCGCCGCGATTGGAGCTTTTTGTAGTGGGCTTCATGAAGGTCACAAAATGTCTACCGAAAACGATTTCAACTTCGCAGATCTCAATCTGCGAAAATGCGTACATCAGAGTATCAGCGATGCCGGCTTCGTTAAGCCGACTCCCATCCAGGCCGCCGCCATTCCCCCCGCGCTTGAAGGCAAGGACGTTATCGGCCTGGCGCAAACCGGAACGGGCAAAACCGCGGCATTCGCCATCCCGATAATCGAGCGTATGGCAAACCGCGCCGAACTTGGCGGGCTTGTCCTTGCACCAACGCGCGAACTGGCTGCCCAGATTACCGAACAGTTCACCAAACTCGGGCACAATACCGGAACGCGCGTTGCCACCATAGTTGGCGGCGTGCCGATGGACCTGGACTACACCGCTCTTAGCTCCTGGCCGAACGTTCTGGTTGCGACGCCCGGAAGGCTTATCGATCACCTCGAAAGCAAGACCGTCTCGCTGGATGAAATTGAAGTGTTCGCCGTCGACGAAGCCGACCGCATGCACGATATGGGTTTCATCCCGCAGATTCGCCAGATTATCTCGTTCCTGCCGCCCGAGCGACAGACGCTCATGTTCACAGCCACGATGCATGACGACGTCGAACGCATCGCCCGCAAGAGCATGAAGGATCCCGTCCGCGTGCAGATCGGCGTTACCGCGCCGGCCAATCGTGCCAAGCAGGAACTGTTCGAGCTTTCCGAAGACGCGAAAACTCCTCTGCTGCTTCAGATGCTCGCCAAGACCAAAGGACGCACACTGGTCTTCCTGCGAACCAAGCGAGGCGTCGACCGCCTGGCCCGCAGCATCAGCGGCAAGCGCCTCAGGGTCGGCAGGATTCACGGCGACCTGGAACAGGAATTCCGCGACAAGGCCCTCAACGATTTCCGCGAAGGGCGAACCACGGTTCTGGTGGCCACCGATATTGCGGCCCGCGGTTTGGATATCAGCAACATCGAGCACGTGATCAACTTCGACTTCCCGCACAATCCGGAAGACTACGTCCACCGCATCGGCAGGACCGCCCGCATTGACGCCAGCGGACTTGCCAGCAGTTTTATCACCCGCAACGACCGCCGCTTCGTGATCCAGGTGCGTCAGTTAATAGGCGACAAACTGCCCCAGCCGACACGCATGGACACCTACGGCGACGAGCCCGACAAGGGGCACACCGGCGCAAGAAAAGGCTCGCATGGCGGCAAGGGACGCTCCAGATCAGGATCAGGATCGAGAGGTCGCGGAGGTCGCGGTAGAAGACCCGCCGCCTCCCCCCCCAAATAGACGCGTCTATCCGAACGGGACTCAGCGATACAGCGGTTTCGTCTTCACCGGCACGGCCGACCAGACCGTGCCGGTGCTCTATTTGCTCATCGCGACACCATATGACGGTTCGTGCCGTCTGATGCGCCGTTTTGAGCCTGCGTTTTAAGGGCTTTTAAAGGATTTTTGAAATCATTTTTCGCTGGTTTCCCGCGAAAACGCCTTCGTTTTATGTAACCGTTTTTTGTAATCTCATCCCTTATTTATAAAACCCCCTCCGTTATCTGTAACCTTTCTTCTTTTACTGATACTCCCCGTTCTCGCCAACGCATATTCCACCAGAGCGTAGCCGGCTCCTCGCCTTGACGGTACGCCAATCACTGATACAATCGGGATCGAGTCAAGTGAATCAGGCGGAACCATATCGGCTTGGAACAGAGACATGTCAGGCGTCTGTTTTACGCGTCTCGCGGTAGTCTCCAATCGAGTTTTCCGACTGGATCCGGAGGCCTTGCAGCCAGTAACAAGTTGCGCAATTCAGCGCTGCCAAGCGCTAATTGCAACGACAGACTGCAAGCTAATGTGATGAGTAGTTTTCTATCTTTGATTGAAGGAGTGGATTCATGAGAACAAAGACAATTGTTTGCCTTGCCGTAATCGCCGTTCTGGGATGTTCGGCGTCAGTAACCATGGCACAGACGGCCGCGATATTGGCCGTCACCGGCCCTAGCAGCAGCCACTATGACACCAACAATGGGTGGTCATTCACCCTGTCTGAGGCTGTCAATGTAACAGACCTTGGCGTTTACGCCATCGCCGATGGCGGTACAAGCCTGGGCAACGACACGCCCGTAGGCATTTGGAGGATGTCAGACGACACACTGATGGCCACCGCCACCGTTGACGCAGCCACCAGTGCCGTCAGCGGGTTTGCCTGGGTTGAACTTGCCGAATCGGTCACATTGGCAGCCGACACGGATTATGTGATCGGTTGCCAGGCATGGAACGATGGCGTTGGCTACAAAGTCTATGCAACGCTGACGATGGCATCTGAAGTGACGTATACCGGTGGCTATGCTACTGCGGGCGGCGGTTCCCTTGTGATGCCAGCCGACCAAATCCCCTCGCAGTATGAGCAATGTTGCGTCGGTCCGAACTTCAAGTTTGCTGCTGTACCGGAACCGATGACAATGTCTCTGCTGGCGTTGGGCAGCCTCGGACTGCTGCGTCGTCGACGTGCGTAATGTAGATACGTAGAGAGTGATTCTCCTCAATGCTGCAAGGTTGCGGAGCAAACAGGGATTCTTGGTCGTGACCTGATCTGCACAGCCTTGGATCTGACAAATGCCGTAAACCAAGCAAAATTGGGACTGTCCCGCTTCTGGGACCGTCCCTTTTTTGCGGCCTCAGCGTCTGTGGCCATTCGCACCATCACGCATCACGCAGCCCACACCATCCGGCCGCATGGCGACCCCAAACGTCGGGTGGTCCCGATGTACATCGGGACGACACACAGTCGTATCGTGGGTCGCCATGGTATCAGTTGCGCCTTGTAATCATGCACGAAGTTCAGCCGGGCACGGGCAACATCGACTACAATGCCTACATTCGCGAACTGAAAAGCGAGCTTCCGACGTGTTCGCCATGTACCAGTCGCTCACCGGCGATAAGATGTGCCCGGACTTCGCCGACGGCCTGAAAACACAGCGAGTCTGCGACGCGGTACTGTCAGCCGCCAGAGACGGACAACCCAGATCACTGTAGTAACGACACGCAGAAAGCAGCAAAAAGGGGGACATGTACAAGAAACGCAGCCAAAGGCGCAGTCCCGATGTGCTTCGGGATACGTGTCCCCCTTTTTGCGTAATTGCGCCAGAGACCCCAAACGCTACGACGTCCGGCGGCGTACTTCCTTTGCTGCTCCTATCATCGCCAGGTAGTTTTCCACCGGCACGTATGGCGGGATGGAGTTGCCCGAACCATGCTCGAAAGAAGCGAACTGACAATAACGCAAATCGCCCATCGCCTGGGCTTCAGCTCCAGCCAATACTTCGCCACGGTATTCAAACGATTCACAAACACCCGCCCAAGCGACCTGCGAACGTAAGCCCTTAGAATATGAGCAATCTACGCAAAAGGGCGGAATGCTCTACCGGAGCTTGACATCAATGCCGATAGAGTATATACTTCAATATATACTAGGAGTCTCACCATGGCGGAAACAGCAAAAGTGTTCATGAACGGAGCCAGTCAGGCAGTTCGGCTGCCAAAGGAATTTCGCTTCGAAGGTGACGAGGTCTGCATAAAACGCGTTGGATCAACCGTAGTCCTCTACGATCCAGCGGACCGGCTGAATCGTCTCATGTCCGCAGTTGAGCGATTCCCGGGAGACTTCATGGACGCCGGCCGGGACCAGGGCGGCCCACCTGACGTGAGGGAGGCCATTTGACTCGCTACATGTTCGACACCAATGTCTGCATTGATCTGATCAGAGGTCGCGACAGGACACTGGCGGCGAGAATCGCCGCGCTCGAGCCGGGCCAATCGCTGCTATCATCGATTTCTCTGGCGGAGTTGCAGTGTGGTGTCGCCAAGTGCCGAACGCCCGAAACCGCCATCGACGCTCTGACAGAGTTCTGCACTGCCTTCGACATACTCTCCTTCGACACATCCGCCGCCGAAGTATACGGCCACATCCGCGCTGAACTGGAAAACGCCGGCACACCAATCGGCCCGTTGGACACCCTTATCGCTGCCCACGCCCTGGCGGCCGATTGCACTCTTGTGACTAACAACGAGAACGAATTCCGGCGGGTCCGCAATCTGACAATCGAGAATTGGATCGACCCGCAGCGATAGCAGGATTGCGTCAGACCTTAAACAGTCATTGGGAGTTCCGTCACCCATCTGCGCGCATAGCGACGCCGGCTTGATGTATCCCTTTCGGTATGCTTCCTGGAGCAACACAGCCATCCGGTTGCGCAGGCGATCGAACTTGAACGCCAGCGTGTACGACAAATCTTTCTGTCGTTCGTTAAGGTGGTAGATCATCTGTTGTTGCGTCGGCATTGAAAGTAGAACAGGTGATCAGGAGACCGCAGGTGAGCGAGAATAAATCCCGGCACGGTTACGCATGCCGATAGTGGATGGTGGATAGACTGCGGTGTATTGTCCGCCAGCTGGAATGCAGATCGTAGCGATCTTGAATTGACACTTGGACAAGTCGTGAGTTTGGGCAGGGACAAGTCAAATCGCGGACTGTGCGAGCCCACGGTGGTGTCGCTGGGCGGTATGCGTGTGCTGATGCTGATGCGTGGCGGCGAGGTCGAAGGGTTCCCGGCAGTGAAGTTCTGGTCAGTCAGCGAAGATAGCGGGCGAACATGGAGCGACCCGCAAATGCTCGGCTATGAAGGCTGGCAGGACGGCGACGGTATCCCCCGCGATTCGTTCGAGTACGCAATCTCAGCGAAGTAGTTAAGTGATTACACCGTAGCTACTGAAGGGACAGCAGATCGCCTTTCCAACGGCTCAGGCCGAAGCCTAAAGACTCTCGGTGATCCGCTACGCTCAAATGACGCACCGTAGAACGATTCATCCTTCGAATCCAGCAGCCCGACTGGTCTTCGCTCTGCGAGCCACGTCGCGACAAGTCAAATTCGCCGTTGCAAAGACGTAGTTTGCCTGCGCCTCATGAAGAATGCCACAGAACCGATGGCAAGTAACCCAAGCGTACCCGGTTCGGGAACTGCAGTGGCCTGGAAAGACATGGCCTTGACATCTTCCAGCCCCATCGCTTTGAGCTTGATATGCGAATTATTACCCTCTTTGAGCATGTTCACCTTAACCAGGGAATCATTCTTCTTATCCCAAGCCACCATGATTTTGCTTGCACGATCGTATGCCAAACCCTCTATCTCGGTGTCAGCGATGCCGTAGTCTCCCAGATTATTGTCGATCACTTTCATAATCGCACCGTTTCTGGCGTTAACCTTATAAAGCGTTCCATTACTACGCTTGTCCTTATCATCCACTACATACATATTGCCCGCAGCATCAAAGGTTATATCTTCGGCAGCAAAAGCCTGTTTCTTAAGCCCCACAATACTACCGATCAACGAGGCGTCAACCGCACCATCTGCGCCGACAAACGTATCAATGGTATACAGCTTGCTTGCCGCTCTTCTACTCTGGAGCAACATCATCAGCTCCCCGTCAGGACTGAATGCCAGACCGGTGACACTGGCGACATTACCTCTACCTCTACCTTCACCTTTGCCTCTACCTTTGCCTTTACCGTTGCCGTTACTACCATACTCAACATCTATCGCACCGATAATGTTCACGATATTCTTATCGCCGGCAATGACATTGTTCAGATCAATAGACATCAGCAGGCCATTATCCTCGTACTTGCCGACACCCTTGTCAGCCACCATATAGGCAATACCATCGGACGAGACCGCAAACGCCTTGATATCCGCCTTGTTCTTGCCTCTTCCCATCTGCGTGACCACTTCGCCTGACCTGTAGTGAAGCGAACCAAAATCGATAAAACTATCGATCGGGGCCCTAGCATCTTTGAAGCAAAATAGCTGATCATCCTTCGCGTCAATGCCCCAAAGAACACTATCCGCCTGAACGATGACAGGACACGCCAGAATCGTCACCGCCGCCGCCAGGACAATTGCCATAAGATTGATGTTGTTTCTTTCCACGGTACAACCTCCTCACTTGCTACATCTGACAAGCCCATTGAAAATTCCACCAACACACGCCGCTACGACACCCTTGATTCGCCTGCAAATCCCAAAGCTTGTAGTGGCGAATCGAAAGCATCCACACGAACCTCCCCGTCAGGGAGAAACGCTTCAACAGGAAAGTAGGATTCAAAATGCCCCGTGGCAAATTCCCCTGACAGAATTCTCATGGACCGCACGCTGCACCAATCACCAGAACACACAACCCCCCTATATGCTCCCCTTAGTGACGCATCGTAACTTTTGGCGTATTTAGAAATGCTGACAGAAATCTGCCTCTTTGTTCGAAGCACACCATATCTGCCAGATGAACAGCCCTGAGACCAAATCCACAAATCACGGGCCAATGCCTGCCAGCGAACGCTATCGCTTGGCGGAACTCAGCCGCGAAATTCCAACCAAAAGACCCCCAAATGCCACAATTCGCCTCACTTTGGCGAGGATGTCCGGCAGAACCCGCAAGTATCCTCGCAATGAGCCTTGAGGAACCCGAAGAAAGTCGGCAAGAAGGCCGAAAGATTTGGAAATAGTCACCGACAAACGCAATTGCAGGTCTCTCGGCTACCTGCTTGACATCCGGCCCCGGCTGGCGTCTACTGTACGGCCCGCCAAATGCCAATGGCGGACGGATGGTACGAAGACGGACACGAGAATTGACGCCACGGGGCGTAGCTCAGCTTGGCAGAGCGCCTGCTTTGGGAGCAGGAGGCCGAAGGTTCGAATCCTTTCGCCCCGATATTTTGTAAGACATCCGGTCGCCGCATGTTATGTGGCACCTGCCAGTCTTTCGGGCAGCGCGGAAGTGTTCGGAAGTTTCAGTAATTTACGGAAACTTTGCGAATAACCTTATGGACAACCCGCTGCAGGGCAAGCCGCTCGCACGCTCTACAATCAATAAGCATATCCGTTGCGTACGCAGCCTGTTCGAATGGGGTGGCGCCCGATTCTTTCCCCCGATTCCCAGTTAACGTCAATGCACATAGTACCCATGGTCAGAGCAATCGATCATTACAATGCGGGCGTCCTGTGACTGGGCATTTCGTCGTAGGTTTTTCCATCAAGCAAACGCCCAGTTTTCTTCTTGTTCGTACCACCCCACTGTTTGAAGAAGAACAACACCTTTGCTTCTCTGCATTGCTTGCGAATTCCGTGAACCCAATCTTTCTCAATAGGACGCGATCCAGGTCCGGATTCGCCACCAACTATCACCCAGTCGATGCCATCGAGGTTCATACCCTCTACCGGCGACAGAAGCGGCTCCATCGATAGGAACCGTACGGCCGCAGAGACATCCCGCAGATGGTCAATTCGATATGCACAATCCGCATTCTCGACTGTCACCCCCATCCAGACATTTTCCGGCCAGTTCAAGAGTGGCGCCAATTCTGCCAACCGTTCGGCTCGCTTGGTCAGAATCTGGAAGGTATGCCAACTGGCCCGCCCCATCACATCAAATACGTCTCGAATGAACTCCAGCGGAATGTCTTCGTGAAAAAGATCACTCATGGAGTTGACAAATATCACCTGCGGCTTCTTCCACTTCAATGGATGGGACAGAACGTGCGGATGTGTGGTAACTTCAAAGCCATTGACGTAATTGGCCTGCCCCATTAACTGAAGTCGCCTAGCCATGCGTTCGGCATAGCAGTTGGCACACCCCGCACTGATCTTCGTGCAACCTGTCACAGGGTTCCAAGTGGACTCCGTCCACTCTATTCTTGAGTTAGCCATTGAGCACCGCCTTCACTGTCTTGATCTTTCCATTACGGATACAACTCTCATAGCTTATCCCGATCTGGCCTTCATAAACAACCTTATCTTCCCTCTTCAATCTGGTTAGGCATTTTCTGGCATGTACGTTCGGATGGCCCATATCGAACGTAAACATCAGAATATCAAGGTTTGTCACTTCGGAACGATCGCGAATGAACTCCGGCGAATTCACACATGAAGTGCAACATCTTGGGTCCGGCTATTGCCCTTCCGCACAGAGCCAGTCCGCATCGAATTGCAGAAATTTCCGAAGGGGGTTGGACCAGCCTTCCCCTTCAACCGTACCGTGCGTGCCGATACAATGATACATCACCAGCACCTGCCCAGGGGCGGATTCCACGAGGAATGGGTAGCAATACTGGGCGTGAACGGACTCGTCGTCGGCTTTGCGCACAAGCTCGGCGGGGTTGGTCCAACTGACGCCGTCATCGGTGGAGATCGCCGCGTGCAGTGCGTGGCGATCGTAGCTAACACCGCCAAGGAGCGGCTCGCCATTACAGTTGTTCCAGACGATCACCAGCCGCCCGTCGTGCAAACGCAAGATCCCCGCGGGAGAGTTAGACGTCTCAAATTGCGTTGGTTCCGGCCGCGCCCAGTTCGCGCCCGCGTCGTCGGAGAATGAACTATAGAGGCGCCCCAGCGTCGTGCGGACAAGCATCCACACCCGCCCACTGGCCAGTTCGACCACGACCGGCTCTATCATGCCGTTTTCGCCCATGTTGGCTTCGCCGCCTTCACCAGCGCCGGCAAGGTCCGTTTCGCTGCCGTGCCACGTGGCGCCGTTGTCATCGGAGTAGACCGCCATGGACACGAACTTGCCCGTTTTGTTTGCACCAATGTATGACAGCGGCGCCAACAGACGCCCGCTGCTCAGGCGCAGCATAGAGTTCAATGCCCCGGTGTACGTATGGCCGAAGTCTACCTGAACGGGCTTGGACCAGATTTGTCCGTTGTCCACACTGCCGGCGTGCCAGACTTCGCATCGGGCGGTCTCGGGCGTGAGAACGCCATACGTGTAGAACCGCAGCCACAACACATTCAGTCGGCCCTCGGCGTCACCGCAGGCAATGGGGCTCGACACCACGCCCGGCGCGGCGTCGCATTCCACGAGCACCCGCGGCTGGGACCACGTCTGTGCGGCGTCGGAGCTGAACCGTCCGACGATGCGCTGCGGCCCCAAGGGCGTAAGCGGGTCGTGCGTTGTATTGGGCGTGTCCGCATAGCAGAAGAACAGCCCCCCGGCTGCGGGCACCACGGTCCCCAAGTGACCGTCCACTGGTACGTTCGTTGGCTTGAGCATGGATTCTCCTTTATGTCTATGATCTCTCATAATCTTTGCAGAAACACTTCTTCAATTTCACCCCGGATGCTACCAGCCAAAAGGCACATCAGCCACCTGGGCGTATTCCACTTCCACCAAGTACAGGCCGCCCGTATCGCTTCGGGCCGTTGGGCCATCGGCGCCGTGAATTTCCTTGGCGGTCTCCTCCATAAAGCTATGGAAGCTTCGCTCTTTCAGGTCACACACCCGATACCAAAGTAAATGCCGCCAGCGGCCATCGAGGTACAGATTTACGCCAACTCCATGATCGATGAACGGGACCTTGTCGCCCTTGTCATCACGAATTCCATCCTCATCATGGATTACCACGGCTTCGCCGAAGCTCTCACCGATCATCGGATAAGCCACCAGCGGATTTCGCAGCATTCCCAAGCTTGGATTAGTCAGCAGGTAGAGGCTCCCGTCCAGTCCCGTATTCAGAGATTGCGGTACATTGCGATTATCCCTCTCAAACAGCAATTCGTAATTCAGGCCGTCACTTGAAGCATACACCCTGCCCTTGGAATCATTCCCGCGAGTGTATATCAGATACGTATCTCCCCGTTTGACTATGGAAGGCTCTAACTCGCCGGGAAGGTTGAAGCTAATCGAATCATGACAAATCATGAATGGCTTGCCGCTTTCAGTTGCCACCCACTGGCTGCCGTCGAAGTCAAACCTGAAAACGACAATCCCTTCACTCGTCGAAAGCGGCGCCAGAAGACTGTCCGCATCCAGATAGAAGTATGACAACGGCGGACCGAACAGTCTATATCCCAGCAGGTGATCGCACATTTCCCTCTTGGTGACGGATATGCGGCGGCCGTCCCACTTCAACTGCATGAACTCGAAAATGACCTCACTGTCATCCTCGAAGGCACTGGTGCGATCTTCATTGAATGTGAGGCACGACGAAATCAGGAGCCCGGTGCCTTCGCCACGAATTGATTCCCCATCCTTGGACTCCGCACCCAGCGGTACGAATCCGCCAGTGGCGGGAAACTTTGCAAGGAAAGCATTTCCCAAGCCCGACTTCAGCTTGTATTGGGGATCGGGGCGGTTGATAGCAATGGCATCTTCCGGGCGGATATCGGACAACTTGCTGAAGACGAAGCCGTCATTGCCCACACACATGTCGCCGCCGCCCTGCTCATCCATGCTGGCTACGAGCAGACAGTGTGTTGCGTCCAGTTGAAAGCACTTGCCCAGTTCGTAGCCCACGCTGCCTGTGGTGCCTGCAGGTGCCTTGAGCGGTCGGCCCAGTATTCTTCCGTGTTCAACAATGCGCCCAAACTCTGAGTTCTGATCACAATCAGCCATGTAACTACTCTCCTCGCCAGTCTGCGTGAAGCCCTATGGCTCCATCATCATTCTCGCAGGGTAGTTGATTGTCGAGGAATAATTATGACTTATGTCGCCAAAAAAACATGGAGAATAATGATCTTTCGCGGTTCTCCGCTCGCCCCGTGAAGTGCAGTCGCGTGATTCGCCAGGCCGCAAGAGTTGCAGTGGCAAGTACTGACGGTGTGATCAGGGATAACGCAAACGGAGGCAATTGGGTTCTCGCGATGGCAGAGCGCAGTCATATACTAACATACTGACCACGGCTGCGGACTGTGACGCAGCCGGACGGGTGCCTTTTCGCAAAAAACCGCCTCCAAACGTCAAAACACAACATGGTGCACATGCCAGCAGAGTTAACCGGAAATCGCACCTCATGACAGCGTGTTAAGACTTGTGCTGGCGCAACTTGCAGGCCAGTCGCCTACGAGGTGCAAATTGGTGCACATGTGCGCCACTCTGCACCATTTTGCACCAATTTGCACCAATTTGGCCTGCTCAAATTTACTGCTCTGAATTTTCGTGTATGTCACGATCCTATTGGAAAAGCGTCTCCATCGCCTCGGGCGTTACTGCTGCCGATGCGTAGACTAGCCTGCCCTTGTAGACGGCGTTCGCTCCGTGAAGCGGATTCCCAAACAAGTCCACAACCTTCAGCCTGGTCGCGCCCGGCAGCTGGTACGCAGCCGCGCCAGGCTTACCGGAAATGACGGCTGTCGATTGCTTGCCATCGCTGAAGATATATGCGTGCACGCCGTCGCTCACCTTGATTGTCTTGACGAACTTCTTGCTCTCGATGTGCAGCGCCATGTTGGAATGAGCCGCCAGCGACGGATGCGGATAGCCATCGCCGCCCACCAATACGCAGAACGCACTCTGCTTGCCGGCGATGCTCTGGCGAGTGTGTGTGGAGTAAAGGAATACCTTGGAGACCTTGTTGCCCAGCAGGTCCAGCACATACTTGCAGAGGACGTCCGCACGTGCGATCGGATCCTCGCCGGCGTCAAACGGAATCGCATTCTTATAGATGCCAGTGTTCAGCGTCCACTCAGTCTGCAACTGATGATTGGAAAACCCAGGCCGACCATTGCCCTCACTCATGTAGATCGGCTGGTCGATGCTGCCGCCTTCGTTCTTGAGGATGTATCCCACGGCTTTGCCCAGCGCCTGGCCGGTGTGGCTGCGGGGGTAGCCCTGCCGGTACGAAGTATAGAAGTGATAGTCGATGATATCGGATGACGCCATGCCGCCGGCATCGTAAACGCCCTTGGTCCAGTTGGCGCCAAGGTCCCACGCGCACGTATTGAAACCGGAAACCTTGATCGTCGGGTCAACTGCCTTGACTGCTTTGTAGGCGGTTGCCATCAGCTTGGCGAAGTCGGCGTGGGGATTCTTGCTGGTGATATGCTTTCCTTTTTCACACTTGACGCCCCACCAGGACTCATAGTAAGGCTCGTTCCACACGAAGTACTCGTCGATCACGCCCTTGTAGCGTGTGACTACTGTCTTCACATAGTTGGCGAAGTCTTCCTGGTTCAGCGGCTGGAAGTAGTGATCGTGGTACGAGGGGTTCTTGCGACCGGTGTCTGTCTTCGACAGATAGCTTGCCCACTTGGGGGCAGTGCCCAGTTGGGCGAACAGTTTGATATTATTCGCACGGTAACGCTGAATGTCCTTGTCGAAGAACGTCCACTTGCCCTTCTCAGGCTCCAGCCACCACCAGCAGATGTACTCCATGCCCGCATCGTGCAGCCGCGCCCAGTTGATACCGCCAGCCTTCATTATCTTGATCGTGCTGTCAGTCGACAGGAAGTGAGCTCCAAATGGCGAGGCAGGTGCATCCTTACCCCAGAAAACAGGTCGCTTCAGCCGCGTTACTACCATCTCGTTCATCGGCGAGATTCGCTTGCCTTTACGCTCAACCCAGGCTTCAGTGCGGAACTGCCCGTAAGGAGTCTTGGGGAATACGCCGAAGCTGATCTTGCCTGAGAGCGTGGCGGCCGAGAGGCGAATGCTCCGCAGGCGTTTCTCCGTACCATACACATTGGTAACCTTCGCCTTCAGGATCGCACCTTCGCAATCGCCCGTAACGCGATAGACAAGGGCAGCCGGTTCATTGGCGAACTGTATACGTGTTTCGGCGATCTCCGACTTCGGCATGCCAAGTGCGACTTCGCAATCGCCTGCGGATTGATAGGGTTGATCCTTGTCGCCCTGCCATGCGGAAAGCGAGTCGATCCACAGCGTTCCACTGCCGATAACCACCAGCGTGTATGCCTTCTCGGCTACGTTGGGCGTGAACTCCATCGTCACGCGGTTCCACTTGTCGGCAGCTTCTACGATCTTGTAAACACCACTGGGAACAAGGCTGCAATGCCATTTTCCGCTGCCCTTGAAGGACACACTGACGTACGCCTTGGCGGCCGGGTCGGCTACCTGGAATGGCTCACAATACAGCACCATCCGCTTGGAACCGGTAAACGAATCGGTCTGCCCATTTGACTCCACCCGCAACGCAGGCGATCCGCTGGGGCCGATGCACTTGGGGTCGGCGGCGGCAGTGCACACCGAAGACATTCGTTCGAGACTCCACCCCGCCTGCATACCGAGCGGTAGGCGACTGTTGCGGAAGAAGTTTTTGGTGCCCTTGGGCGGGCGCGGCGTGAAAGTTGCTATCTCCGCCGGCGTAACCAGCTTCTCCACGCGGATCGACGCAACGTCTATCGTGCCGACGCCGCAGGGAAGCATGAAGAATCCCAGGCCCGCTCCATCCTTATTACTGAGCCTGAAACTCCAGGACTTCTCGACCCATTTGGGTGACGGTTCTACGTTCACTTCATAGCGATATTGATATGGCTTGCCGGACATGCGAAAGCCCAGCGACAGCGGGCCTGTGCTGTTGTTGCGGGCACGAACGGTCATCCGGTAGTAGCCGCCGTCTACGAGCCCGCCCATACCCGTGACGAATTGCGGAAAGCCCGCCTGGCCGATTTTCGAAACGGTGAATCGCAGGAAGCTCTTGCCCTGCTCGGTAACCACCTTGGACTTAACCCGCGACTTGTTCCAGCCGACATAGCTATCGCCCCACCCGGCCGGCAGGACACCCTTGAAACTCCCGGCAATCTGGCTCGCTCGTTTGACCGGGCACTTGCCAAAGTCTGTATTCAGAAGGACCTCCACCCCGCTGGCAGTACTGCTGAACAGAAGACAGAATGCACCGAGAGCCATAACCATTGCCGAAAATCGCTTAACCATTGGGTTCTCCATCTTTCAGAATAACATCGGGTGTGAGGAAATATTCGAACAGCCGTTTCCGCGGAATCGATGGCATCCGCAGAACCAGTAGAATCAATTAAGCAAGTAACATCAGCCAAACCAGCGGTATCAGTAAGAATAATGTCCCCAGATATCATTCACGTTGAGCACAATGTCGTCATACGCGACAGACTCTACATGACCATCCGCGAACAACACGTTGTTCTTCTTGTTGTGACGCTCAGATACCACGCCTACCCAAGAAGCTGCCGCCACTCCCCAATCATACTGACAAGCTACATACCATGGACAATTGTTCGGATCCGCGTGATCGCTGGTGCGGCCATCCACAAAGGATGCCACTTCACTCCCACGATCCAGATCACTTCGCCTAATGGCGTCGCGCGGCGTTCCCTTGCAGCTGATCGATTTCGTCGTTGGGGTCACTTGCAGGCCGATATGAAGATGATCGAAGTTCACTGCATAACCACCGCTGCGAGGCTGCCTGATGTCATTCCAGTATGGGTAGCTGTAGCAATACCACGCCGGATCGGTTTCAGCGGACGGACATATCCACGCGTCGTTCTCTGCATATTCAAGCTCCCACAACCTGCGATGAGCCTCATGCCACGCCCCACTGGGCATCTCCGTCACACCGGGAACGAACACACCATTGTTATCGTCAGCATAGAACTGCACGCCCATTCCGATCACTCTCTCGTTGTTCATGCACGACATCGAACGCGCCAACTCGGTTGCTTTCGTCAGCGCCGGCAGCAGAAGCGTTGCAAGAATCGCGATGATCGCGATCACCACGAGAAGTTCGATGAGTGTGAAGCCGGGCGCGCCCAAGGCCCCACGCACCGGCCGAGCTGAATGTCTTTTGCTTATGCGTGCCATTACCATTCTCCAATGAAAATACCCGCCCCGCAGACCATCTGCCCAACGCCGCAACCGTCCGTCATTACTCGGCGCCAATGCAAGGAACACAAGCCCGGCCACTTAGACAATCCAAACCGCAAGCCTTTCACGGGCCTCGCCTCTATGCCAAGCTTGCAGCTCTTGCATTCATATGATCCAATAACCCAATTCTACCAGCTTCCGAAGGCTTTTTCTTGCACTCATATGATTTGTTATGTAGATTATACGATATACGAACCATATCCTCTTGCAGCTATCTGATTCTTATTGCAGCCATTTGATTTCAGAAGAAGACCAACAATGAGCGAAAGAGACGTCACCACAAGCCGTTACCGAGCATCGGAGAGCTACACACTGTCTTACACTCAGATGGAGCGTCCATGGCAGTACGAAATGCACGGGCACGATCACGGCGAAATCATGATCGTCACCAAGGGCCAGGTCACCCAAACCATCAACGGTTCGCAAACTTCCTCGCTCGCAGGCGACATAATGCTTATCCGCCAGCAGGACACACACGAGCTCAGTGGACAATCGCTTTCCTTCTACACGCTGATGTTCGAGAGTGTAATGCTCGAAAAACTCGAGGCGATCTGCGGAACAACCGGGCTTCTGGATCGCCTGCTTGAGCCCACGATGCCTCCGAGTGTCACACTGACACCCGAGCAACTCAACGCCCTGACCAAGCAGTTGAACAGAGCACAGATGGTCACCGACGCAGATCAACAGACATCGTGCCTGCCAAGAATATTCTCCGAGATCATACTAGACCATTTCGCGATGTTCTCGGTGGATTCACCGAACACGGATAATCGGCCCCCGTGGCTTATCGAAACCGTTAAACAGGTCGAACTGAGCCATAACAAGCAAATCTCCGTTACCGATCTGGCGGTAATAGCGGGCATTTCCCCCGAACATCTATCACGGACTTTCCGCAAGTATATGGGAGTAACACCGTCCACTTACCTGACCAAGCAACGATTGCTGCAGGCCTGCCGACTCCTAAATGGTACCAACCACAAGATCGCGGACATCTGCTACCAGGTGGGCTTTGAAAACCTAAGCTACTTCTGCAACATGTTCCGCAAAGAGTATGATACGACGCCCAGGCAATATCGCCAGCGACACTCCAGCCTGGCAAGCCTGACCGACGCCACCGACGTATCCTGACACTACCACTAACCAGTTCAATTCCCCATTGGCACAATGCCATCTACACATAACTTAGCTCAGGTTGCATCCAGTCCCTCGGCCCGCCTGCCAGCCGTCCTGCAAATACCAATGCAATCACCACGATGCGGGCACTATGTTCTTGTTCCTGAGTGATTACCGTGATCGTCCCTAGCTCGCCATCGCTAACCAAGAGAAAACACCACCGTCAGCATATCGCCGATGGTGGTGTTCTCCGATTATTGAATCAGACTGCTTTGTACCGAGGCTTAGAAGTAAAGCAGTGAAACTACGCATCCAGCTATGCCGAGAACAGTGAAGATGTAAACTGGCAAGACCGGCATGGGGCCATCATTCTTCATAGCCCGGCCAAACATCCCGAATACCAGCGGGTGTACGAGGAACGGCATGGCGAAGATGAACGGAATCAAACTGGCTGCCTCTTCCCCAAACATACCGCCCTGGGTTGCGGCGAACAGACCGAAGTGGGAAATCGCCGAGGATGCTCCCATCGCCGCGTTCGGGATCGTGATATTGGCGAAGTGAAGAACCAGGAAACTGCCGAAGACAGCCGTCAACTGCCATCCCAGACAAAACAACATCAGCCCCTTGACCTCGGCATCCTCATTGCCTTTAGCCTTCCTTAACTTGAACATCGACAGGACCGTCAGGATGACTCCCAGCACAACCACACCCGACGCGGAATACACCTCAAGTTTGCTTTGGCTGGCACTGTAGGCCAGAATCGTGAAGACAAACAGGTGACCGAGGAAGGGAACGTTAATCATGATCGGTGCGCGGGCGGCGGCATCATGTCCGAGGTCACCAGCTGTGCACGCGCCTGTCAGGCCCGAGTGAGACAGAGACCCGGCCATTCCCGGCGCCAGATTACGCACATTGTTTGCCTTGCCAATCTTGATGAGCAAGAGGATTCCACCGAACATCCACAACAACTGGCCAAAGAAACCGTATCCCATGACCTTGCCCATATCCTCAATCTGGAACGCTTCGATCATCCGCGATCCACCAATGAGGAAGACAGCCGCCAACACGATAGGAATGCCCGCGAACAACAAGGCCTTCATGGCCGGACCAAAACGCCAGTTGGCAAGAAGCATGCCTGCGGAGCACGAAAGAAGCATTGCAAAGAAGATCTGCGGAAGGGGAATCCAACCCAGGCTTGCAAAGAGCCTCTTTATACAGAGTGATGCGACCAGAAGACCGAGAATGGCTGCCATTTCGCAAAGGCCTTTGACCAGATACAAGCGTTTGCTTGTTATCTTCGCCTTGGAATCGATGATGATCATCGCTCCCATCAGGCCCATCCAAGTGATTATCGGATACGCCTTCGACAGGGGATCTTCTTCATCGACTACACCCGTGATCAACGGCTTGATCAGCATGTATGCGCCCTGGATCGCCAGCAGGACGAAGAATGACCGCACGATGAAGAACAATTGTGTCCTCTTGGTACCGAGAATCACCTCATCTTCAGACGGAGTTACCATGTCTTCGATATCAAGGTGCTTCTTCCTGAACAGCTTCCTGAGTTCCTGTCCGCCGACGAAGAACGCCACTATCAGGACGATAACCGTTACCTTGCTCAGCAAGCCGACCATCGTGTACTCGGCAAGCCCCGGTTTGACTACGCCGCTGCGTTCGAGCAGGAAGCCCATCAGCAGACCGAACACTACGATGATCAAAATGGGGGAGTACTTCGTGCCCGCCACCACTGTTCGCGCGATCAGTACAATCGGGATCAGAAGGATGAATGACAGAAATAACTGGGAAAGGGTATGGGAATCCAAAGTGTACTCCTCAATGTGTAGGGTTCTTGCCGAAAACCTATGAAAACTGCCCGAAATTGTTATGACTTTAGGAAACTCGCTTCTGCGCCAGTATGGGCACCATAGCGGCGAATTGCTTGAAGATCAAGCATTTGTATCGATTGGAGAACATCTTTTATGACACAATTCTGAACACCCCAACAGGGCGCAAAACTGCCATGCAAGAACATGCATCCGAAATGTGCGATCTGCAATTGCCCAACCACATCCTGCAAACCAACTGCTTGCCCCGCGATGAACCCACTCACAAATGCCCTCTGCCGGCATGCATGTGCAGGTGACGTATCCACGATTTGAGCACTTCAAACGACTCATCTATCGATGCGAAGTGCGAGAAGCAACTTCCCGGCCGCCAAATTGTCAAATGGCCTCGCCGTCGATACCGATGCCCTTCGCCGGGTAGAATCCCCAGCGGATGAGCGGATGGAAATTTCCATCGAAGCTATTTCCTGTAGCTGACGAAACCCCTGCGCAAGAGCCTGTCGGTCTGGCCCGAAATATCGCGAACCCCCCTGCCGATCATGTTACCTGCGAGGGCCTGGTCCAGATTTCGCCTGTCTCTGGCGCTAATCTCGCCATTAATGGTGCTAAAACAGTAGACGGTTGAAAACTCCGCCTGCAACAGACCGTAAGAACGCACGTCACCGCCAACACATCGCTGCGACTCTGTACGCCATAGCTTACACACCTTGGCAAGCCTATCAATATAAGGAGTGGGAACAGCCGTGAGCACAGCACCGGCGTTTTCAGGATTTGCCAGCTTGAGAGTCTCATCTCTGGTCTTGGGAACAGAAACGCTGGCAACGCGGTTGGTGGTGATGGTCTCAGCCAAACTCGCGAGATGCTCCTGGCGACGTTGGATGGCCCTTTGTTGAATGATTCGCCGACGAGCGTGTGGATCTGCCGGTTGGGGCTTGGAGCGATCCACCGGCCCGGCCGGAATGCTCTTAACGCGATTTGCAGCGATGATTTCAGCCACTCTTGCGATATGCTGCCGACGAGCTCGAATCTTCCCCTCAATCTCCAGAAACTCCGTGGCATCTTCCCGGCTGATTGGCTCGAGTTCGGCCTGCTGCGTTGGTGCATTGACCGGGACGCTGTCGACACGCTGGGCAGCGATTGTCTCAGCCAGACGCGCTACGTGCTGACGACGCTCCTGCTTCTTGCGATCAACTTCAGTGAGTTCCACTGCCTTGCGTTCGAGTTCGGCTTCTTTGCGTACTAACTCAGCGAATTCGAGTTCTATGCGTTCCGCTTCGTCATTCACCGCGGCTGCGGGAGTGCTCGTCGCCACATCGTCATTGTTGATAATCGCGGCGATGTTGGCGGCACGATCCTCGGCCGAACGCTCGACCCGCCTCAGTTGCTCATCATCGTGGGGAGGATCGATATCAACGGGAGCTTCCGTGAGTTCACCAGCACCGTAAGTGTCCAAAACAGCCTCAGTGATGGTATTCGCATGATATATATCTGGATTTACGTGTTTTACGTCCATTTGTGCCGCCTCCTGTCCAATAGCCGAGCCAACCGCCACCTGCTGATGCACTTCCATCGCGGAATCTGCAACCACGGATGACGACCCAAGAGCATTATCGGACGCTTCGGCGGCCACCTTTGGGTAGGAGCCTTGAAAATCAGGAACCGCTTTCGGCTGGGGCTGTCGTAATGGGGGCCCCTGGCGAGCACTTGCAGGCCGTGCTGGCTGGAATGCGGGTGCACGATCCGCAGCCTTACGTGCAGCAGCCTCACGTGCAGCAGCGTGGGCATTGTCCAGAGCGCGGGAGATTTCGTCAGCATCTGAGTTAGATACTTGCGGACGAACTACGTGGGTCTCAACCGGTTGCTCGTCCAGAACGATGCGACTCGAATGTGCCGGCGGTAACATGCTGCCATCAGATCGTTTGCGACAGATCACGTAGACGGGCTCGCCCCCGCGTTTGATGGTCACGTTCATGCGGTCTACAACATATCCATCAAGCAGCTTGCCCTGCGGGGACAGCACTTTAACCTTCACGCCTGGTTGTAGTCCACTTGTCAACATCCACGCCCTCAAAACCTATCACAACCACAACCCCGCAACCGCTTAACTCGATATCGGCATATTCCCAAAATAAGCTGAACCTGCATTACTCCTCCTTATAAGGCTTGTGCACTGAACACCCAACCGTGTAACTCTTCACCCATCTACATCGCTTGGGGCAGGCAGCGGGAGGAGTGGATGCTGATTCGACAAAAGCGTCGGCCCTTTTGGTGAAAATCTCGAAAAAATATGAAATAGAGGTGTTGCGTAGATGGGTTTTTCACATTATTGCAAATCTCGTAGACGTAAGTATCTATTATGATTTGCATTGCACCGAAATGCAAAACCGCGAGCGATGTCCAAAACACGCAAAATACGCAACGTTTTTGGTAGTTTGTTGCGTGATTCAGGCCGACTGAAGAATTTCGGCCCCAATCGCATGCAGCGTTTTAGCCATCGGCGGTCGGTATGTGAGTATGTGACTGGCGCCGGCTTACCGCGAAGCGTGCTGTTTGGAGCAAGGCGAATCGCACGTACGTACGTGCCTGCTCCCGGCCACAATATCGTAGATGGGTAAAGAGTTACATCAACATAACAACAACCATTTCGAGAGCCTGCCAAGACCAATCTCTTTGACGTTATATTTGCATAATGATTCAAATCATCTCACATTCTGCAAATCCGAGTAATCGGTCTATTGCCACCCAACGCAATGCAATGCCGCCCCAGGCTACTGCTAGGGCAAAACCCTACCCACAAGAAACCATAAATAAAGTCGCGTATCTTTCCCTCCGAAGAAAGGAGCAGGAAAAAACGCTTAGCTATTAGAGAATATATCCATACGACCAAGGCACGAGCATGCCGTCGCAATAGAATCAGACATTGGCTGAATTGCAGAGAAACCTATTTGATTAGAAAGGACACGAAAGCAATGGAAGCAACACAGCAAACCTCTGTAACACAACAGAGGGCAGGAAAGTATCTGACCTTTGGGCTTGCTGAGGAAGAATACGGGCTTGAGATTCTCAAGGTCCGTGAGATCATCGGCATAATGGATATCACAACTCTTCCTCGCACACCCGACTACATCAAGGGCGTGATCAATCTTCGCGGCAAGGTTATTCCAGTAGTCGACCTTCGCCTGAAGTTCAACATGGAAGAAGCCGAGCACACCGAAGCAACTTGCGTAATCGTTGTGGATGTGGATGGCATGGAGATGGGCGCTATCGTCGATCACGTGTCTGAAGTTCTCGACATAGCCGAAGAGAACATAGACGAGCCACCGTCGTTCGGCGCTGAGGTTGATACCGAGTTCATCGTTGGAATGGGCAAGACAGGCGACAAGGTCAGCATCCTCGTTGATATCAGCAAGGTGCTGTCGAACCGGGAAATATCCGGATACCTGAATGCGGACACTGCTGATACCGCAGACGAGATGTGTGAGTAGTCGCAAGACATTCAGCCGCCATTAATGGCGGCTTAGGCGGCTGGGGCATAGCCGCCAGGCTGTATGCTGCATCGTGGATGGGCCAGCGCTATGCGACATGGGCAACGGCATGCCTGAACATACGCCGCCACAATGCAGATTGGGTGCGGAGATCATGAATCGTTTAGCTTCTTTGAAAACGACAATATCTCCTCCTGCACCTGGACGAGCCGTGCAGGGACAAGCTGAGCATAATGTCGGCTGACTCATAACGAGAACAGAGCCGACAGCCAGATTGGCTGGCGCTCGGGGGCTAATTGTTGTTCTAAAGGAACCCCATGTGGGTAGGAGTAAGACGATGAACATGACGGTTGGGAAGAAGATTGGAATTGGATTTGGAGTGGTCTTGACCTTGCTTGCAGTCGTGGGCGTAGTGTCATTCGTGGGCGTAGGCGGCATGACCGACAACGCCAAGGACACCATCACCAAGAATGAGCTGATCGAGAATATCGTATCAAAAGAAGTTGACCACCTTAACTGGTGCAACAAGGTGGCCGAGCTGCTGAGAAATGATGAAGTCACAGAGCTGAATGTGCAGACAGATGACAAGAAATGCGCCTTCGGAAAGTGGCTCTACGGTGAGGGACGCAACGAATCCGAGCACACCATTCCAGAGTTGGCTCCGATTCTGAAGCAACTCGAGGAGCCTCACAACCACTTGCATGCTTCGGCTATCGAGATCAAGAAGCATTTCCGACAAGCTGATCGTACTCTGCCCGCAACACTGGAAGCGCGGATTGTGGACCACCTGAAGTGGGCCGCCGTTATTCGCAATGGATTACTTCAGGAAACCGACAGCTTGAATGTCCAGACTGACCCAACAAAGTGCGCGTTGGGCAAGTGGATTCTCAGCGATAACGGCAAACAGGCATACAACAATGGCCAAGCCGAATTCAAGACTGTCTGGGACGGCATGGTTGCCTCCCATATGAAACTGCATGCATCTGCCATCAAGCTCAAAGAGAATTGGACGTTCAAGGAGATTCGTCAGAGCAATGCCGACAAGGCTATGGTACTGGCCAAGTGGGAGAAGATCGGTTCATGGCTCACGGCTACTCTTGATAGGGCAATGGAGGAAGTGATCGACCCAGCCAAGGACAAAGCCGCCGCTTCCGAAGACGTACAAGCCATGTCGAAATGGGGCAACATCGACATGATAATGAACGAGAGGGTCATCCAGCAATTCCTGCTGGCTCGTTCACTCGCCCAGCAGGCTACCGATGCAAAGGACTGGCAGAATTACACCAAGCAGTTCGCCAAGGTTACAGCAGGCATGGCCGAGTGGACAAAGCTGACCGCCGACCAGCCTGAACTGAAGACAACTGTCGACGAGATCAACGATGCATTGGCTTCATGGACGAAGGCATCCCATGAGTATCACAAGTCCTTGCAGACAGCAGAAAAGGCCAATGTCTCACTGGCACTCTGCCGCAAAACACTCAACGACAGCACAATCCCCATTCTGCACCAGACAATAGGTCATCTGACGCAGTTAAAGAAGGAAGTCAACCACGAACTGGCGGGCATGGTGGAATCCGGCAGGATATTCGACCAGAAAACCACGCCGTGCCTGACCAAGGTGCAGGGACTGCTCGGCGAGGCGATCACGCTGATCAAAGACGATGTGGAAGCCACCAATGAGAACATGCTTAGCTCAGCCGGTGCAACACAATGGTTCGTCACCACCATCAGCATCGTCGCCAGTGTCATCGGAACTCTGCTGGCATGCCTGATCGCTCGCGGGATTATCAAGTCCATCAGTCGCATCGTTGACGGTCTTGCTGCAGGTTCTGAGCAGACAGCGGCCGCGTCCAGCCAGGTGTCGGCAGCCAGCCAGTCGCTCGCACAGGGCGCTTCCGAGCAGGCAGCAGCCATCGAAGAGACAAGTGCCAGCGTCGAAGAAATGGGCTCGATGACCAAGCAGAATGCCGCCAACGCCAATGAAGCTAAAACGCTCGCCGGTGAAGCAAGCAACGCAGCCGACAAGGGTGGCGCGGCAATGGACCGCATGGACAAGGCTATTGGTGACATCAAGACATCCTCAGATGAGACCGCCAAGATCATCAAGACGATCGACGAGATCGCCTTCCAAACGAACCTGCTGGCCCTTAACGCTGCCGTCGAGGCCGCTCGCGCAGGTGAAGCAGGCAAGGGTTTCGCAGTGGTAGCAGAAGAAGTTCGCAACCTTGCACAGCGCAGTGCTGAAGCCGCACGCAACACTGCCGATATGATCGAAGAGTCTGTCAAGAATGCCAACAACGGTGTCGAGATCAGCAAGGAAGTTGGCAACACGCTGGAAGAGATTGCCACAGGCAGCAAGAAGGTGAACGATCTGGTAGCCGAAATCGCCACCGCCAGTAACGAGCAGGCCGATGGCATCTCGCAGATCAATACTGCTGTGAACCAGATGGACCAGGTTACTCAGTCGAACGCAGCCAACGCAGAAGAATCCGCGTCGGCAGCCGAGGAACTGTCCGCCCAAGCCGAAGAACTGAGCAGCATGGTAGAAGAACTCAACACCATGGTCGGAGGCAAGACTACTTCAAAGGCTAAATCCACATCGGCGACTCATCCGGACTTCCACGCAGACAATGGCAGAAACAAACAGCCCGGCGCCGGCCTGAAACAACCGAAAATTACAGTTGCAAAGGCAACCGCCGAAGAAATGATCCCGATGGACAGCGATGACCAGCTCGCCAACTTCTAGTTCAGCGCGAGGTCCTAGATAATAACAAACCGGGGATCGTGGCAGCGTGAAATATCGCAGCCGCGATCCCCGGTCTTCATTATATGACCAGTGCAGGATCAGCTACCTGTAGGCGAGTTCGGCTGACAAGTCCAGATAGAGTCTGATGGCTTCGGGAGGCACATTCCACGGAATGTGGTTGCCGATGCACATCATATACCCACCACTCATTCTGCCGGTTTCCACCATGCTGTCGACCATCGCCCGGATCTCATCGGGATTGTTGCGGCTGAGCACGCGGCGATCAATCTCGGCGAACTCGTCCATGATCCGCTCAAAACGCTCGTCCATGCACGTCTCAAGGAACAGTTCCCAACCAAACGTCAGCATCGGCCACATGAACATCGTGTTATAGAATGAACGTGAAACCGCCGCGTTGTCTGTATTTGGCACTCGCCAATAGCACGCAATCCAATCATGACATCTGCCCCGCAGCCACTAACTTGGAAACCGCCTTCGATACGGACTTCTGCTTGCGTTTCACCTGAGCATGAAACTCCTTCTGAGTATCCAGCAACTTATCGCTCAGACGAAGCCGCGCACCGCATGACTCGCGGACAACCAGCTTGTGATGCACCGGACCGCAACTTTGGTTCGAACCACCGTCGGCCATCGCGATAGCATGATCCAGCATCGCCCCGGCAACGTAGTCGTGATCGAATTGAACAGTCGTCAACGGCGGATCGGTCTCCAGGCCCAGCGGGATGTTGTTCACTCCCACCACCGCCACGTCTTCAGGTATCGACAGTCCCGCCTTGTGCATGGCCGTCATCAGACGAACCGCTATGTTGTCATCATGACAGACAACCGCCAGATCACCGTAATAGTCCTTCCACCGATCGACCAGTGCAGCCATATCCCGCGACGAAGAACCTACCATCGCCACGTCGAAACGCCCCGGACCGTTGTCCGATATAAAACGATTGAACGCCATCACTCGGTGTGACAGATAAGTCTCGTCCTGGGGTTTGCGTTCAAGCAAAGCAATTGCCGAATAACCCAACCTCTTCAGCCACGTGCACGGCAGTTCCACCAGGTGAGAATCCGCCCTGCCGAAAAACTCCGGCGGTTCGTAGCAATGGCCTTCGGCTCCGACGATCGAGAAACCGGTGACTATCGGCAGGCATGCCTTCTTCACCAGCTCGCGAGTCTCCACACGCCCCCTTGGCGCAGGCACCCACGGCAGTATCACCGCGCCACATCGCTGACGACGCATCTGGTCAACCACCTCAACTGCTTCGTCGCTGAATGATCTGACCGTGCGAATCAATAAGTGCACATTACGGTCCTCAGCCTGCTGGTGAAGCCGACCTATCAGCTCGGTAGCAAAAGCATTGTCATCAACAGGCATGAGCAAACCGACCCGCCTCGCATCATGAACAATCGATGACGAACGCTCCAAGGCCCTGATATCAGCAAGCTCACGCTGGTCCACCAGAAGATACGTGCCGGAACCAACGCGGCGTTCCACGATACCGTCGGACACCAGGAACGACAGAGCCTTCCTGATCGTCTGATGATTGACGCCAAACTGCTCCGCCAGACCACGCTCCGAAGGCAACCGGTCGGACACGCCAAGGCGCATCGACACGATCATTTCCAGCACGCCCTCTCGGACACGCTGATATGCCAAAAGAGACGAATTCGTTTCCATGTCTGCCACTTATTTCACCGTTAACCTTTAAAGTGCTACATATAATGCCATTGCTACGTTGACTAGAGCATATTGCTACACTAATACTATGTCAATGGCAAATTCCGACCGGCCAGTGAACGCCAGGCAGAAATTTAGAGACTGGTTCTTCACTGAGGCCTATTGCCTCGGCACGGATTACCGTATGTGACTTATAACTTCCGGATTTACGTAGCTTGGAGATTTGACTCTCCCGTGTTGGTGCGGTAGGCTCTGATTTGGCTTTTGCATTTGGGAATATGCTCACCTCCCTGGCATATGGCGCGAGACACTATGGAGAACTCGGCCGACTATTGGACCTTGCGGCACTACAGGAGAAACACATGACGAGAACGACGACAATAGCAGCAGCGTTATTGATGGCCCTGGCGGTATCCGTCTTGGGTGGATGCAAGGACAAAGTCGATGGATCATCGGACGCGGCGTTTAAGGAGTCCATGGAGAAGATGGCCGAAGAGTTGAGCGAAGAAGATAAGAAGAAGCTCGGCGCGGCTATGATGACTGTCATGTTCACGGAAATGGCCGAAGTTGCCAAGGCTTCGAAGGGCAAGACGTCGGGGGAGGAAACGAACAAGATACTCCGTGAGAAACTCGACGGCATGACCGCCGACGATATTATTGCCTTGGGAGAGAAGCTGGAGAAGGAAGGCAAAGGCCTCCAAGATGCAATGGGGAAGATGTTCCAAAATGCCATGAAGAATGCAACACAGGGACAGAAGACACCACCAATGCCCACAATGCCGCCCGCCAAATAACCTGATCCGTACAACTAAGCGGAACCCACAACACTACCGGCCCGGAGCGACATAGCATTGCTTCGGGTCGTTTTGTATTCATATTCATTCACGACCATTGACGTGCTATACGAATGGCAGACACTGGAAGTGTGTGCTTATCCCGCCTGGATAGCAATCAAATCGCAAAACTCGCCATAAACCAACCGCCGGCGGTAAATATCATCCAGAAGGCCACTTAAGCCCACGCTAACATTCGATCAGTCGCGACCCCGCCACCTTCTCGAAAGCAAATCGCGAGAAAAAAGAAGTTTTTCCACTTTTCATCGAACCACGCTACGCCGGCAGCCGTAATGAGTGGTGTGACAAAGATGCAAGATGCAAGACGCTGAAAACTTTCTCCTTCTCTCATCGTACTCCTCCTTATGGGTGGGTCCCGGCTAATAACCGGGGCCCATTTGTATTTCACTGCGAGCGTTATATTGCAACTACCACGCTCAGCGCAAACCCTGCCGCCATCAGCAATATCACTGCCACCGTTATCGCGACATTCACACCCCTGCGCTCGCGGAAATACGCGTGCAGCAGAATGAATGCATATACAGTCGGCACAAGCATCTCCTTGAACTCGCGGGCCTCCACGCCATTCCATCTCTTGCGCCAGTGAAAGAACACCGCCGCGACCAGCAGCATTATCCCCAAGTGAAGCGGCGGAAGGAACAGGCCCAGCTTGCGTACAAACGCCACCGATTTTGCCCCGCCACGACCAACCCGCCACGGCAACCACACACCATGGATGAATAACACAATAAACAGCGGCAAACCGAACAACGCACCTCCCAGCGAAAAGTGCATCGGGCCGATTGTAATCGTCGCATTGTGCCACGTCGTATCACCGTGCCCCAGCGAGATTATGCCCTCTTTGCTGAGTTTCGAAGCCTTTGACTTATCCGGGTCGAAATAACGCTGTCCCCAGCTCAACTCCTCGCCAATCGCCATGAATGATACCAACGCCACGAGTATGATCAGCACCTTCTGCGCCCGCGATAGCCGCCCCCACTTCACTATCGCAGCCGCCACCGCCACCAAACCACACACCGCAAAAGACGTAACCGTTGCCCATTCGATGAACCCGTCCTCGACCGCCACCTTGAACGGTTCGCCACACACACACGAGTAAACCAGCAGGCCCACCAAACCGACCAATATCACATAAGGCAGCACCATCGCAATGTAGTAGAGTCTGTTCGGATTCGACGAACTGTCGGCCTCGCCGAACAACATCGCACCCGGAATCATGTTTGCTTCCATAAGAATCCTTGAACACACTTTAATACTCCTGATCGCTCACCGCAGGCCAAGCCGCCTCAGCCTGACTCCCGCCAATACTATCCTTCGCCAAGCCGGCTGCAAGCCTTTTTCACCATCACACCCAACCCCCGTGTGCGAGATTTCTTTCTGTCGAGAAAGAAATCTCGCACACAGAGCAGGTGAGTCCCGATGTGCACCGGGATCTTCGACGCCGGAGGCG
>CBDUQP010000024.1:0-30774 GCA_965369385.1 uncultured Phycisphaerales bacterium | reverse complement strand
AGCGGTCTCCTGGCCACAAGCGAAGCGAGTGGCGAATCTCCTGCTCACCTGTTCATGATAGGCCCAGTCGGCATATAGGACCTTTCTGCAGCCTGATTTATGCCGCCGTCTGCTGCTCGACCGTTCTGTTTTTAAAGCGAAGATAATGCCTTATGATGAAGCATCTATCTCGTACCAGAAATGAATCTCGCACTCGGCGAGGCTGCTGGGGTATATTGAGTTCCAAATCCGGTAATGTCGATGCAAATCGGGACGCCAGCGGTGTCTTCAGGAATCTTGTTCGATGAGTTCGGCGATGCTGGCTGTCAGTTCACTGTATGTGTAGGGCACGCAGGCCTGGTTGTGCAGGTTGCGGAGTTCGGAGTGGAAGCGTTCGTAGTGCTCGTTTGACCAGTCGGTAAGTTCGTTTTTGCAGAAGAAAACGCGGCAGCCCAGTGGGCGATACTCTCTGGCGTAACATCGGGTGCTCTTTTGATATGGGCATCTGCGTCTTTCGCATCGTGATGCGTCTACCAGTTTAGCGGACATCAGGACCGCAAGTTCTCCGGCAGACACAAACAGGCGGTGTCCCATCAGATCGAACCGGCAGCAGGTTCCGCCGCCTTTGCACTTGGGCCCCATCGCATCGACGGCTGCGTCAACGCGTGAATATAGCTCCATGATAGAAGCCATAAGTGGTTGATTCGCTTTGCAGGCTTTGACGGCTTCGGCCAGCGATGTGCTTTGCCCGTTTGTCATATCAGCCCTTGGTGGCGTCAACTTGCTCGACGATGTGCTCGGTATCGTACAGTTTGCCCCGGTTTATGCCGCAACAGCGGACGCCTGCTTCCATCCAGTCTTCGGGGGTCTCCACGTTGCTCTGCCAGAACGGCCAGGTTCTGCACTGGATTGGGCGGGAATTGTAGACTTTGCACCCTTCTCCTCCGGACTCATTTGGCACAAGGAACACGCAATCGTTATTGGCGGGATTTTCCTTGAGGCTCATGCGTCTGCCTACTTTGCGGACGTATTTGTCACGCATTTCGTCAACGCTTATGCCGAGATCGGCTGCGATTGCCTTGATATCGGCTTCTTTCACCCATACATAGCCCTCTTCGGGCCCGGCGCAGCATTTGCCGCACTCCTGGCAGTCAAAAGCAAGCCCCGTCACATACCACGGTTGCTTATCTGTAAAAAACTTCATCGAGTCAGTATAGCACAGTAAATTGCCGCTTGCGACCCGACTTTATTTGCCTTCGGCCGGCGTTTCGGAGAGTCTTTGGTAGTATTGCTTCAGGACGTCTTTGAACTCGGCCGGCAGTTTGGCGTTCATGGCGTCCGAGATGTCGTCGCGGATGTATTTTGGCATGGCAGATGTCTCGTCGGCCTGAACGTCTATTTCACCGGATAGCATGAGCGTGGAGCTTTTCAGGTTGCCCACCAGTTCCTTACGCATTCGGAGGGCATTGTGGTAGCGGAATTGCTCCAGATCGCTACGGACGCGGTTCATGAGTGTGACTGCTTTAAACAGCTTCAGGTTGGCAGGATCGGTCTTGTGCATTTTTCCGCGTATGCGTTCGGCGCGATTCATGAGCTGGGCCTGCTTGCCCGCAAGGCGTTTGAGTTCCTTGCGAAGCTGCGGCGGGGCTGCCCCTTCGAGGCCCTCTGAACCAGCGCCCGATAGCTTTCCTCCGCCGGTTGCGCCACCCTGGGGCTCTTGTGAGGTGTCCTTTACCTGGCCCTTCATGAATGCTTCGGGAGTCAGGCGGGTGGGGGTTCGCCGGCCTCCCTTGCCAACTGCTTTGTCTTCCACGAATTCGCCAGTACTCTTGCCTTGTCTTCCCTCGCCGGATCGGCCCTGAATCTCGCTGGAATTGGGAAGCTGGTTGCCCGTCACCCCCTGTGCGTTCATGCTGGAAATGGGACCATCCATGGCGTCCCATCCGGCGCCCTTGTCGAAGCTCCCGGCCGCCTTGGAAGTTACATCGTCCATTTCCTCGAACAGGTCCTCTTCCTGCTCAAGCAGATCGCCCACGAGATCCTCAAGCTGGCTGGGCAGCTCGGGCATCTCCACGTTATCCTGTTCTTCCAACGCCTCCATCGCCCATTTCTCTCGGTCCGGCTTGTCTGGCAGCCACTTTTCGATATTCGCGGTAAGCGTGGTTGCGTTTTTCAGGCTGTTCTCTTCGGCGGCAGTGGCTATCTCGATTGCTTTCTTGGAGAGGGCGTCTTTCGCCATGGTTACATCGCATTTTACGCTGAGCAGTTCGCTGAGAAGTTGCGGATTGGAGAAATCCTGCTGTGCGAGTTTGGACATGTCGGAGAGTTGCTCGTCGATGAACTTCTCCCATTTGTCCTGCACGACTTTCAATTCATCGAGCTTGGCTTTGGAGTCTTCGAAAACGTCGGCAGGCAGTTTGGCAAGGGCCTTGCTTACGGTTATCGCCTTCCTCTGTGCGTCGGCGAACTCGGCAAGTTTGCTCTTGAGCTTGTCGATCGTGTCTTGAACGCCTGGGGGTATGTCAGTTGCGCGGCCGTCGTCTTTGGTAGCCTTGGCTCGCGAAAGTTCCGGCATTATCGCAAGCATCGATTGCAGCGAAAATATTATGCGTCCCTGCGTGGCGGACAGTGCTGCGCAGGAGGGATTGCGTTGCTGCATTGACGCCAGCGATGCCAGCGTTTGTGCCTGTTCGGTTGCTGTGGGCGCCTCGTTGGCCTGGAGTTGGGCAAGTTCGCTCCGGATTGCGAGCATATCCGGGGTGACCTTGTGCTTCTTAACGAGCCATTTGATGGCTGCGTGGATAACATCCTGCGCTTTGGCGATGCCGGCGGCGGTTGTGCGTACATCCTTGACTTCAGCGTGTTTCGTCCAACAGATGGCGGTGTTCACACGCTGGGACAGTTGCAGGCGGAGCACGCCGAGCAGCTTTTTACGCAGCAGTTCGTATTGCGTGGCTGACTCGGTGCTGAGCTTGGCGTCGTCACGGACGGCAATGCGAAAGAGCCTCGACTTCGCGTATTGCGGATTCAGCCGAAGGCGCCCAACACGGCGTGTGTCAGTAACTGTGGCGAAGTATTCGAGAGTTACCGATCCGTCATCCGGAGTCTTGTCAGGCACTGTGTAGTCAAAATCGAACACCTTGTCCAAGTTGCCTTTGAGCGGCGGGGAGAATACTTGCGATGGTTTGGTGCCCGTGCGGCCCAGCATTATGGCTATCTTGCCAAGCGGGTAATCGTCGGTAGCTCGCAGCCGCATGCGGAGGGCTTTTCCGGGGGCGATTGTGGTATCTCTGGCAGGCAGCATGAATGCTATCTTGGGAGCGGAATCCAGAACTGCCCGGATAGTATAGTATCCGCCTGCGGGCTGGTAGTCCGGGTCTGTCAGGTCGGGCAGGGTGCCTATTGCTCGACCTGTTGCGTCGCGAAGTGTCAGACGATACTTGCCATCGCGGTCCACGTTCAGTGGCGAGGTAAACGTTGTGTTACCGCCGGATACCGCCATTCGCACAAGAGGCTCACCGGCGGTAGCCAGGTCTGCTGAGGCGATGGGGCGTGTGAGTCGCAGGGTGATAACGGCGGTTGATCCGATTGGGGCGGTGATGTTTCCGTCGGTGTCAGCGGCCGAGGTCGGGGCGATTGCAGTATATTTTGGGTAGGTGTATGAAATGTCGAGTCCCAGGACTTCGACGCGACGCAGCAGGCCGACGGTGTACCATGGTTTGTCGGTTGGCCAGCGATTGTCGCCCATTACAATGCGGTATTGCGTGGGCTCGGTAATTGGCCCAATGAGGCAGTCAAGCGTGTTTGCGGGGCCATCTTCAAGCATTGCGATGGAATTGTCCTGTCCCTGTGCAAGGATGACCACTTGCGGGTTCATATCTCGTAATTGCTGCAAGCTGGTGCTCACGTCGCCGGGTGATACGCTGATGCGAAGCATGCTGCCGGCGAAGAGTTCTGTATCTTCGGGTGTGATCTTTATGGCGATACTGTCATTGACGTGCGAGACCCATCGCCAGGGCATGAACACGGCCCTGATTCCGCGGACGAAGGGTTTGGGTTGCATAAGTGCAAAGCACAGGCATGCCCCAATCGCAACGGCTGCGATAGTTGTCCATCGTATCATCCCGCGAGCCGGAGTGACGGAGGTTGGTGTGAAGTTATTCAGGCTGCTGACTGCTTCATCGATTGTTCGCTGGATAAGCTTGGGATTCGGCTGGTTGGCATCGGTGGCAAGCAGAATGGAATTGGTCAGGCGGTTTGCCAGTTCGGGCGATTGGGACTCAACGAATCTTGCGATCTGGGCAGGGTTCTGTCGCCAGAGTAGCCTTGTGAGCATTGCGAGGGTCATGGCTGCCAGCAACCCGAACGTGACGAACGCCACCGGCCAGCGGATTGCGGCGGGGGGCTGGTCGGCCCAGTAACCGGTGGTGGCGGCAGCTACGATACATGCCAGAGACGCGGCCGTGATGAGAGCGGCAAGTCGCGTGAGCGTACTGATGTACTTACGCCTACGATGGGTAACACGCAGGGTTTGCAGTATTTCAGTTATGCCGCGATATCGTGGATGGTTACTCATGACAGCCCACGCATTATACATTTATCGTACCGGTGCAGGAATGATGATATGAATATCATGGAAGATGATTGTGTTTGAAGGGGTCCATCCTGGCCCCATCGCGGCGACCGAGTTTGTGTATTCACGAAAAGAACCCCGCCAGTTATCTGACGAGGTTCTTATGATTATAGATAAAAAGTTTACCAGGCGAAACTACTTGCCAAATGCATCTTTGTACCATGCGTGCATTTCTTCGTCGCTGATTGCAGTGGTTCTGCCGGATTCGTATTGCACGTCAACCTTGTCGCGAATGCTGAGCAGGCGTTGATCGTCTTTCGCTACATTGTCACCGTAGTTCAGGCCGATCCAGTGCTTCATGCCTGCCGCGCCGGACTTGTCGGTAATAGCCACCGCGGCTGGGCGACCCAGAATCTTGTTCGTATCAAAGCAACTGTAAATTTCTTCGCTCTTGAGCAGTCCATCTGCGTGGATGCCTGCACGGGTGGTGTTGAAATCCCTTCCCACAAGCGGGAAGTTCGTCGGGATCTCGTGGCCGATCTCGTTGCGGAAGTACTCGGCGATCTCGGTGATAACGGGGTACGGTATCGTGTCGCTGGTCCCGTTGAGCTGACCTTCCTCGATGATCATTGCTTCCATCGGGGTGTTTCCGGTTCGTTCACCAATGCCGAGCAGGCTGGCATTGCAGACCGCACATCCGTAAAGCCATGCGGTTGACGGATTGATGAGCACCTTGTGGAAGTCGTTGTGACCGTGCCATTCGAGCAATTCGCCCGGTACGCCCGCATCCTCGATGAGGCCTCTTACGAGCTTGGGAACCGATCTGGGCAGCGTAGCCTGCGGCCAGGGAACACCGTATCCCATGGTGTCGCAGAGGCGAACCTTTATGTCGACTCCGGATTCTTCGCGGAGTTTCATCAGTTCGATAGCGAACGGTACTACGAATCCGTAGAAGTCGGCCCGCGTGACGTCTTCAAAGTGGCATCTTGGAATTACGCCGACGTCCAATGCCCCGCGAACCACGTCCAGATACTGCTGTAGAGCCTGTTTGCGAGTCTTCTTGAGCTTCAGGAATATGTGGTAATCGCTGCAACTTGTGAGGATACCGGTTTCGGCGAGTTGCATGTCCTTGACGAGCTTGAAATCGCTTTTGACCGCGCGAATCCAGCCGGTTATCTGTGGGAATTCGAATCCGAGTGAGAGGCATTCCTCGATGGCTTTGCGGTCCTTGTCGGAGTAGAGGAAGAACTCGCTCTGGCGGATAATGCCCGTGCCGGCATCCAGCTTGTTCTCAAGCGTGAACAGGTCAACGATCTGCTTGACCGAATACGGCGGGCGAGCCTGCTGCCCATCACGGAACGTCGTGTCCGTGACCCACATCCGCTCTGCAGGAGCCATCGCCGGGGCAGAGTCTTCGAATTCTACCTTGGGAAGTTCGGTGTACGGGAAAATTCCCCGGTACAGGTTGGGCTCGTCAACGTTCTGGAGCTCATATGTTTTCGTGTCTGTCATGTGAATCCTTTCATTCATTTATTTATAGTCCAGATATCATAGCAGACTTTGGATGTGGTTTCAAACGGCTTTGCTGGACCGCAGTGCGGGCTAATCGGTGATTCTGGTTATATTTCCATCGATAATGACCTTGTTTTGGGCTATCAGACAGATCGCCTCGGGGTAAGCCTGGCATTCAAGTATAAATACTTTGGCAGCAACATCATCCGGTGAATCTGTGTCTGAAATTGCGACGGTTTTCTGGACAAGAATCGGACCGGCATCGTACTCATTTGTGACGAAATGAACGGTGCATCCACTTATTTTGCACCCGGCTGCGACTACCGCTTCATGAACATGATGCCCAAACATGCCTTTCCCGCCGAATGACGGAAGCAGTGCGGGATGGATGTTAAGTACTTTGCCTGCATAGCGATCTGGGATTATCCACATCGATAGGAACCCCGCCAGCAGGACCAGATCCACATTTGCGTCGTCCAGCAGTTTGGCGATTGCGTTTGAATAAGTTTCCAGATCGGGCATGTCCTTGTAGGGGATCACCTTGACGTCCATACCAGCGTCAGTGCATCGCTCGACTCCCTTGCACTGCCTGGACGCGATCACGACGCCAACCTCAGCCGGAAGATCGCCGCTGTTCATGAGCTCGTGCAGGTTCAGCAGCGTCCTACCGCCTCCGCTGAGCAGCACACCAAGACGCAACTTCTTCATGTTGAAATATCCTTCATGATCCTTAGTTCTGTGCCATTTGGATCAAGATGAGCAATGTGGCTGCAACTATTAATACCGATCCGACGATAACTCGCAACAGCGATGCGCTTCTGCCCGCCCAAGACGTAATCGGTCTGATCATCAGCACCGCAAGGCCCGCCGCGAACAGCAACGGACGCGAGATATGCCAATAATGCCCGCTGGCGATGGACGCTGCGGTCGCCAACACAGCCGCGACTAACACAAACACCGTTACCAGCATTTTGACGCGATGGGCGTCAACCTTGGTGGACACGATCTGCACGCGGCCGCGACGGTCGGGTATTCTGGCTTCCAGGGTGCTGCGGAGCCTGTCCATGTCCTCAAATCCGGCCAGGCGCATCGTAGGGCCGAGATTTCTGAGTTCGATACTGCATATTCGCCCGCATGGAAGCTCGGTTACGATCATCCTCGCAACGTCTTTGAGGGCTATGGTCTCGCTGCGGCGTCCATCGCTGCGGATGATCTGTTTGCCGATTCGCAGTTCAAGATTCTCCAGTCGCCCGGTCATGAGTATCGATATGCCAATGAGGCCTAGCTCGATTACTGTGATCACGCACGCAGAAATCATGAGCGGAAGTAGCATCGGATGGTCCTTGCCGACAGGCGCCTGGGCCTTGTTGCCGAATATGATTACGCTCGCTACCAAGACAGCCGGCAGTAGGAATTGTAGCAGGTAAATCAGTCGCCGCTTCCTTGCAAGTGAAGCCTGGTCGAAGGCGAACACCTCAAGCATATGCCTCGGCTTGCGGTATTCGTCCATCGGAAACAGTGTTGGCTGATCTTCCATGGTTACGTTTTGCAGGTTATGCCCAGTTATTGCTTAAGCGGAGATTTCACGCATGACGGCGGCATCGCGAGCGGATAGTTCGGGATAGTCCGGATCGCTTCCAACGTCCGGGCGACGCTTCCAGCTTCTGAGGCACGCCTGATACTTATCACGAGTGTCGACTACTTCCACCTCGCAGATCTCGCCTTCGCCCAGTTCGTCCACCAGCTCCATCCTGGTGTGGCCGACGCCGAGCAGATCTTCGAGTTCCTTCATATATGTTTCGATCATGCTCGCGGCCTGGGCGTTGTCCTTGCATACCTTGAACACCGCTTCGGCGTCCAGAGCTTTCTTGACCCCTGCGTTTTTGAGGGCTTCAAGCTTCACCAGGCCAGCCTGACGAAGGTCCATAAGCCTGTTCCATATCCACGCCGGTCCAACTTGCAGCGTATCGGTGGAAGGCGTCGCGATATCGGTATTCACCGGTGTAAGATCCTCGGCGAGACGCAGCGTATCCTCATCGCACTCGGGGAATATTGTCAGGTGTACCGAATCGGGCTCAGCCGGGTCGAGCGCCGGGATGTGTTCCCATGCTTCTTCGCAAGTGTGGACCAGTATTGGCGAAAGCAGCTTCACCAGCGTGACGAGCATTTCGTGGATCACGGTTTGGCTTGCCCGGCGTCGCATGGCGTTTGGTGATTCGCAATAGAGCCTGTCCTTGACGGCAGACAGATAGATGCTGGAGGCCTGCACGTTGCAGAACTCGTACATCAGGCGTGTCGCGCGGTGGAACTCATAGCTCTCATATGCGGCGGTCACATCTCGAATGAGTTCCTGAAGCTGCATTTTCATCCACAGGTCTATCGAGTGGTTTGCGGGCTCGGTTGCATCGGTTGCCGGGTTGAAATCATGGCAGACCCCCATGCAGAACCGCAGCGTATTACGGATCTTTCTATAGGCGTCTTCGCTCTGGCTGATCAGGTCTTCGCTGCAATGCACATCGTCCTGGTAGTTCTGTCCGGCTATCCACAGGCGCAGCACGTCTGCGCCGCGTTTGCTCAATTGCTCGATCACGTCAATTGTGTTGCCTATGGACTTGCTCATCTTGCGTCCATCTTCGTCAACCACGAACCCGTGGGTCAGCACCGTCTTGAATGGGGCCTTTCCGCGATCGCCAAGTGCGGGCAGCAGAGATAGCTGGAACCACCCGCGATGCTGGTCCGAGCCTTCCAGGTACATGTCTATCGGGATGTCGCTAACGAGGTTCCTCTGGATGGCGACGGCGAACCAACTGCTGCCGGACTCGAACCACACGTCAAATATGTCACGTCCTATGGTCAGGTCGGCAACGTTGAATGCGTCTGCGTTTTTCAGATCGGGATCTTCAGCCGCGTCATATTCGGCCAGCAGCTCGGCCGGCGACATAGTGAACCATGAGTCGCTTCCGTTTGCGGCAAAGACCTTGGCAACTGCACGGGTGGAGGCAGGCGTCATAAAGGATTCGCCTGCTTCATTGAAGAACACCGGGATCGGTAGTCCCCAGCATCTCTGACGGGAGATGCACCAGTCGGGTCGGCTTTCGAGCATACCGGCGATTCGGTTGCGTCCCCATGCTGGTATGAAGTCTACGCCGCCGTCGGCCAGGGGCGAGCCGCATGCTTCCTGTGCCATTTCCCGCAGGCTGCGGTCGCCGTCTGATTGCGGGGTGTCTACGGCGATAAACCACTGCTCGGTGGCGCGGAAGATTGTCGGTTTCTTCGATCGCCAATCGTGCGGATACGAGTGCGTTATTGTCTGGGACATTGCCAGCGTACCGTTGGCTTGCAGATGCTCGATAACGAGTTTGTTAGCGTCCCATACGATTATGCCTTGCAGCCAATCGGGGGCGGTATCGTCAAATGTGCCATCTCCCAGCACTGGGCAGTAGATATCCAGACCGTTACGAAGGCCCGTGTGATAGTCGTCCACGCCGTGACCGGGGGCGGTGTGAACCAGGCCCGAACCATCTTCCAGCGTCACGTAGTCGGCAGATACCAGCGGGCATACCAAACCTTCGGTCAGCGGATGGGCATATGTGATGCTGGCGGCCAGCAGGTCGCTGCCTTTTACGTTCGCGAGTGTCTCGTGCGATGTGATGTAACCTTCGCGCTTTGCCTGGATGGATGCGATGATTTTCGGTGCAAGGTCCGTTGCGATTACCCACGTAACCGGGCCATCTGCGGTCTCGGCGTGAACGCAGGAGTAATCGTAAGAGGGATTAACCGCAACCGCGCGGTTGGCGGGCAGAGTCCACGGGGTGGTGGTCCAGATCATAAGACGCACGCTGTCGCCATCTTTGTGAGCAATTGCATCGGTACCCGATGTGACGCCGAAACCGACGAAGATACTGCTGTCTTCGCGATCATGGTGTTCGAGCTCGGCGTCGGCAAGGGCGGTCTGGTTTTCGAGCGACCAGTGCACGGGCTTAAGCTGGCGATAGACCAAACCCTGCTCGATGAGCCTGGCGAACACCTCCAGTGTGGCCGACTCGTAGCCGGGGTTCATCGTGATGTAGGGATTGTCGAACTCGCCCCAAACGCCTAGTGACTGGAACTGTCCCTTCTGAAGATCGACAAACTTTTCGGCGTACTCCTTGCATATCCTGCGTATGACAGTGGGGTCCATGCTGCGGGCCTTGTCACCGAGCTTCTCCATTACCTTCGCTTCGATCGGCAGACCGTGGCAATCCCAGCCGGGTACGTAAGGCGCGTCCATGCCGGCCATGTTTTTGGAACGTATGACGATGTCCTTGAGCACCTTGTTCAGCGCGGTGCCCATGTGGATATTCCCGTTGGCATAAGGCGGGCCATCATGCAGGAGGAACGGTTCACAGTCCTGGCGAGCCTTGCGGATGCGGCCGTACATGTCCTGCTCACTCCATTTGGCCTGTATCGCAGGTTCCTTCTGGAGCAGGCCCGCACGCATGTCGAATGACGTGTTGGGAAGGTTAACCGTATTCTTGAATTCGTTCTTCTTCTTGTCAGCCATGAGACACCTGTCGCCAGTTTCGTTATCGTGCGTCGGTTTATTCATGAAGAATTCTCAGCGTGACATCTGCGGCCGGAACATCTCTCCCGCCGAGAACTTGCGCACTGAAATCCTTTACATGTCTTGCGTTACTTAAGGTACGGATTCTATATTGCTGCTATCGCTGTTGTCAATTCACAAAGCCAGTGGTTCAAATCAGCCTTCAAGCGAGGCTTCCGGCCGGGCTGCTGCTGTTGCCGGTTCGCCCCTGTTCTTGAGCAGGTTGAGCTTCTCCCATGCTCCTGATTCAAACCTGTGTGCCGAAATCAGCCCGATGATAATCACATAAACGCTGCCAGCTATCCACGGACCTGCGCTCTTCAGGTCGGGCCATATCGCCAGTAAGCCCAATCCGCCGCCCAGAATCACTGTCCAGCTCATCCCAACGGTTACCCACATTATCCACCGCGTGTCTCCGCCGCCGCGAAGCCCGCCGCAGTAGACTATTCCGACTGCGTCAAATACCTGGAAGATGGCTGCACATATCATGATCGGGCCGCCCACGCGGACCACTTCGGCAACTTCTCCTGATTCCTGTGATAGATAGACAGCGAAGAACCTCAGCATGTTCTCACGAAATACCAGGAATGCCATCCCGCATGCACCCATATAGATAACAGCGGTTATGAGCGCAGCGTGCAGTGCCTTACGGGCCAAGTCATTACGCCCCATACCGATGTATCGGCCGACCATGGCAGTGGTTGCCGAGCCGATACCAATTGCCGGCATGAACGCCAACCCCATGAATCGCATCGCGGTAGTGGCGGCTGTGCGGTGGGCCAGCCCGAACTGCCCCGACATTACCATCACGCACATGCTCCAAGCGAGCAGGCCGTTGCAGAACTGCAAGCCGGTGGGCCAGCCAATTCTCAGGATGTCCCATATCTGGCTCATCCGAAGCATCCGGAAGTTGAGCGTGCCGAATTTCTCTCTGATCGGCTTGGAAGTGAAGGCGAGCAGCAGTATCAGGAAGTGCAGCGTCCACGATATGACCGAACCGATGGCCGCGCCTTTCAAGCCCATCGCGGGGATGCCCAGGTCGCTGTTTCCGAATATCAGGACGTAGTTGAGCCCTATGTTGCTCAGGTTTGAGACAATCGCCGCGCATAGAACCACCCGTGGGCGATGAATTCCGTAGAAGAACTGCTCAATGACCCTCGATGGCAGCGTGACCAGGATGCTGGCGATCATGAAGTTGAAGTACATCGCCTCCATCGCCTGTTCCCGCGGGGGGTGGCCTACCAGGCTGAATACCTTTCCGCTGACCAGCAAGAGCGGGAGCAGCACGATTCCGGCAGTGAATGCGATGGACAGGCCCGCCAGTGCGTATGTGCCGGTTCGCTTGATGCGTCCTGCCCCCAGGCTCTGGCTGACGAAGGTGTTGACGACGAACATGATCCCCAGGAAGAGGGCTTCTGGGATGAATCCGCACATTCCGCCGAGAAACTGTGCACTCATCTCGGCATTGCCGACTCGCGAGACCATGTACCCGTCCACGAACTTGATGACGGTGGTGTTCAGCATCGCCAGGCTCGCAGGCCAGCTCAGTCTGAGTACTTCCCGGAAACCGGGGGTTGGTTGTCGGTCAAGCAGTGTGTCCATCAGGGGCTCACAACGTAATTGGTAGTCCACCAAGAGTAGCGATAATGCGGGAAATTACAACAGGGATATGAGTTGGGACACTTGGTTCAGCGGTAAAATATGAGCACTCGTGGCGCGGCTAAAGATAAGTGGGGCATTGCGTTGCTGACAAACTGTGAGGGCTTTGCCGGAGGCGGATGAAGCAGGATAATTGGAGTTATGCGATTATTGACGCCTCCCTCAAAAGTCGACTGTGACCGGGATTAGCGTTCATTCTGGGCTATAAGTCTTTTGTTCGCGTTCAAGATCCTTGGATGTTCAGGTTGGTTCACACTTTTGAGGGAGGCGTCATTATTGGGCTATTGCGGTTCATGTTGCACGGTTGACTCGGGGGAAGCATCGCTTGCTCGCAAAGCCGATTCGATGGCTGTATAGAGTTGGAGATAGTGTGTGACGGGCTTCAGGAGTATTTCATTTCCTTGAGCGGCGAGCCCCTGCCAGACCTGGGCAGACTCATCTGCATTTGCGGTTACAAGGCGAGATGTGCCGGGTAGAATCCTCTCGAAGTCCGGTACATCGCGTTGCCACTTCTCCAGGAGATCGACAGGGCAGATGGCTAGATTGGGTTTCCACGTTCGGATGAGGCGCAGTGCGCTGGTACTGTTAGATTCGGCAATTACGTCATACCCCGCTTTGCGAAGTGCTCCATAAGCGTAGTTGAGCAGTTTCCAGTCGGAGTCAATTAAGAGGATGCGCCTCTTCATGTTCATCCCTTCGATAACGGTTGAGGCACCGCAGCCTGAAGTCCCACGCAAATATATCGACACGCCCACGAGGCGATATTGAGCAGAAATGCAAAGAAATATAGACTAATCAAGCGCTTACGATATTCTACCAGGGATGAATACCTAGTCAAAATAGCCCTGTTTATTGCCTACAATATGTATGATTACTATTCTGTAACAGGAAGAATGTCAGATAGTACCCCGTCTGCAATCCCGATGTACATCTGGACCGGATAAGGACTTGAGAATCCAGCAGCCCGCCCCGTCTTTGCTCTGCGAGCTTGCGGCTTCGCCTACGGCTTCGTCGTCACAAGTCATCGCGACAAGTTAAATCCGCCGCTACAAAGAGCTACATCTATATTACGCTTTCGAGGTATCCTCTGGCATTTGCGAACCATCCGCTGCCCCAATGACGTTGACCATGCAGCAGCAGGCTGGCGATGCCGATCGGCGTGAGCTCTGTGAATTGCTGCTGGATGAACGTAACCACTGTGGCGGGGTGATTCCGGATCGGTATGATACTGCTGTGTTCCAGCTTGTCGGCCGCCGTTTCGTACATTCGGAAGACTTCCGACATCTCGTGGTCCACGGTTATGTCGAATATCAGTTCCGGCTGGACGGTATTGCGGTCGCGGACCATTCCGATGCACGTGCTTTCGAGGATGGACTGAGGCGGGATACCGGTTTCCTCCTCCAATTCGCGTGCGATTGCGTCGAAGAGACATGGTACGCCTGAACCATCACATGGTTCTACTGCTCCGCCGATGGGATGCAGGCGATCAGGATATTGGATAACACGGCAGCTTCGCTTTCCGAATATCAGGAAACCGTCGCTGGTGCACACCGAAGCCGATACCCCCACGGGATCGGCCAACACTTCCACACCGTGCAGGTGCCTGAGGTAGGCTTGTGTGGCGTTGGTGCCTATGAATTCCTTGAAGGATACTGGCCCAAATGTAAGTTCAAGGCGATGGTTCTTTATGCGATAGTCAATAAGCCTGCACATTTGCCCATTGAAGAGCATGATATCCTTATTGGCGCACTTTGCTTCCTGTTCGATCCAGGCTTTTTCGATCAGGGAATCCACTTCAGCGTTGGACGGGCGAGGTTCATCTAGCCAGATTACCTTCACACTGTCCTTTGGGAAATTGTCTACGACATCAAGGAAGAACAGACCGCAGTCACGTGTTCCGTGGTTACCTCGGGTTGGTTCTTCCATGGACATTTCTGTGTTCCTAATCAGTACTTTATTACAGACAAAATGCGAGTATGGTAACCTGCCTTCCGGCAGGCAATGACTTACGAATATTCAGGATCACAAGTCGCCATGCCAAAATACCCTATATCCAGTCGGAAAGGGATTCGGCGAAATAGGTAATTATCAGGCTGGCCCCGGCGCGTTTAATGGCAGTGGTTACCTCAACGACCGATTGTTCAAGATCCAGCCACCCCTTTTCGGCGGCGGCGTGGAGTTGGGAATACTCTCCACTGACGTGGTAAGCTGCAAGAGGAATTTGAAATTTATTTCGCATATCCGCGATTATGTCAAGATAAGTAGCCGCCGGTTTGACCATGATTATGTCGGCGCCTTCATCGATATCCAGTGATGCCTCCGCCGTAGCCTGTGAGGCGCATCGGTAGTCCATCTGGTAGGTTCTGCGATCTCCGAACTGCGGTGGACTCTCGGCTGCATCGCGGAACGGACCGTACATCGCCGAAGCAAATTTCACCGAATACGCCATGATCGCGGTATTCGTCCAATCCGCAGCATCCAATGCGTGCCTGATAGCTTGGACCTGCCCATCCATCATTGCCGACGGGGCCACGATATCCACACCGCACGCCGCATGCGAGACGGCTGTGCGAGCGAGTGATTCGAGCGTGAGATCGTTGTCAACATCCTGTTTACCGCCGCGGTCCCGCAGTGTGCCGCAGTGCCCATGGTTGGTGTATTCACAGAGGCATACGTCGGTAATGACGAGCATATCTGGCAGGGCTTGCTTGATTTGCCGGGTGAGCTTCTGGACGGCTGCGTTGGGGTTCCATGCTTCGGATCCGACATCGTTTTTGGCGTTTGCGTCGGTGAGTCCGAACAGCAGGACGGCCCGCACGCCAAGATCGGCCCATTTGCGGACGGTCTCGAGGGCGGTATCCACCGAGTATTGGAACTGTCCGGGCATAGAGGTGATGGGGTTGCGTATTTGGCTGCCTTCGCGCACGAAGAGGGGGGCTACGAAATCGTTCATGCTCAGTTGGGTATCTGCGAGCATGTCGCGCAGTGTGGGGCTGGTACGCAAGCGTCTGAGGCGTATGTCTGGGAATTCTGCCATTGTCGTGTGCAATAGTCTACACGATAAGGCATTACTGTGGCAATCGGGCAAAGTGCTTAGTGCGTATTTGATTGTGGGCCCAATTGTCTGGTGAAATTACAGTTATGTGATTTGATATATTGACAAGCACGGGCGGTAGTGTGTTACAATCGCGTGACAAGTCTATTCGGTGCCACTGTTTTCAGTGAAAGGAGAACCGTGTCATGTTGATTCCTCTGAAGGTTGACGTACACATGCCCCGCATGCCGTGGGTGAACTGCGCGTTGATTCTTGTTATCTGCGCAGTGAGCATTTCTGCGATGGTGCACCCAGATGTGCTGCTGGATCTGGCAGGCATCAAGAAAGTGGTGCGTGAGGTCTCGATGTCTAAGCTTACTGATGCCGAGTGGCAGGAGCACGCCCCGACAGGTTTTGACCTTGTCGACACGATGAGCGAAGAAGGTGCAGGTGCGGTTCTGGAAAGAGCGGGTGGTTATGGTACCGTGACTGTTACGGACTACAAATTCTCGCCGGAGAAGTACGGCCTGGCAACGCTGGCGCTCACCAGCACGTTTCTTCACGAGCCCTATTTCTTTCACTTGTTTGGCAACATGCTGTTCCTGTGGGTGTTCGGCAACGCGATGAACTACAAACTCGGCCATTCGGGGTATGCCATGGTCTATCTGCTGTCGGCCTTCTGCGGGAGCATGGCCCAGTACGCAGCTTCTCCCAATACGCCGGTGATGGGGGCGTCAGGCGCTGTGTTCGGAGTTATGGGGGCGTTTCTGGTGTTCTTCCCTCGCAACAACGTTTCCATGATGTTGCTGATTCTGTTCAGGCCGTTTATTTTCACAGTCTCAAGCTTCTGGGCGATTGGCGGGTGGATATTCTGGACCCTGCTGATGGCATTGATGGGGGCTGGCGCGTTGACCCAGATAGGCTACGCAGCACACGCAGGCGGATTCGCCGCGGGGTTCGGCGTAGCACTCGTACTGGCGCTTTGTGGTGTCGTCAAATCTACCTCCGATGAGCAAACACTGGTGGACGTCGTCCTACGCAAAAAACAGATGGCCTGACACGACTTATGCAGGTCGAAGCGGCTGCTACGGTTGGAGATGTGAATAGATAACAGAAAACGCCTCCCGGCTTGGTCCGTGCTTCAGACCGCCGGGAGGCGTCTATTCTTGTCTTCTTCTATTGTCTGGCCGATGTCGTTAGTGCGTGCGAGCGAGCGGCAATTGCCGCCGGCCGCCTACAGCTTGCACTGGACGTCGAACTTTGCCAGCATTTTTGCCAGCGGGGCCTTGTGTTTTTCGGACATCGTTACCATCGGCAGACGCAACTCGTTGTCTAGCATTCCTGCCATCGCCATGCAGGCCTTGATCGGGATGGGGTTGGTCTCGACGAACATTCCCTTGAACAATTCGAACATTGCCAGGTGCTGCTGGCGGGCAGATGCCATGTCGCCGGCTGCGATTGCATCGCAAAGCGAGCGAACTTGTGCTGGCATGATATTGCCCAGCACGCTGATAACGCCCTTGCCGCCAACCGATGCCATCGGAAGCGTCAGGGAATCGTCGCCCGACAGAATCGTGATATCGCAGGCGGCGGCCACCTCACTGGCGGTGTCGAGCTGGCCGGTGGCGTCCTTGACTGCGATCACCTGCTCGATCTCGTTGTACATGCGAATGATGGTCTCGGGGGTTTGCTCAATGGCTGTTCTGCCCGGGATGTTGTACAGCACTATCGGCAGATCAACATCTGCAAGCGTCTGGATGTGCCGGAACATTCCTTCTTGCGTGGGCTTGTTGTAGTACGGATTTACCACGAGACACGCATCTGCGCCGGCTTCCTTGGCATGTTTGGTCAGGCGAAGAGCCTCAGCCGTCGAGTTGCTGCCGGTGCCTGCGACAACGGGAACCTTTCCGGCTGCGCGGTCTACGGTGAATTCGATCACCTTATCGTGCTCTTCGTGGCTTAGCGTGGGGGATTCGCCCGTGGTTCCGCACGGAACGAGACCTTGCGTACCGTTGGTAAGTTGGAAATCGATGAGTCTTCCCAGTGCATCCCAGTCCACCTCGCCGCCGGCGAATGGGGTAACAAGGGCAACCATCGAACCTTCAAGAACAAGCTTATCGCTCATCGTACTACCTTTCGTTTTTGCAATTACATAGTCTGTTCGCCAGCAGATAATATCCTCCCCATGAGACGATTACAACATCAGACAGGGCGGGGTCATTTTTAGCGATGACCCTGGATAAGCTGTTTCATCTCAATCGTCGCCTGACGGATGCCCACGAACATAGCTCTGGCAATCAGCGAGTGGCCTATATTGAACTCGGTGAAACCATTCATGGCGGATATCGCCTGCACATTAGTATAGGTCAGCCCGTGTCCGGCATGGACGATCAGTCCGGATTCGAGCCCGTCTGCCAGTCCGCGGCGAATAGCTTCGATCTCGGCATGGATCCTGGCCTGGTCGGGCATTGAACCGTCAGGTGGGATTATGGCGTTTGCGTAAGCGCCTGTGTGAATCTCAATTGCATCGCAACCGGCGGTTTTGGAGGCGGCTATCTGGTCCTTTTCGGGATCGACAAATGCGCTTACGGCTATCCCTGCTCCTGTAAGCCGTGCGGTTACGTCTGCCAGGCGTTTCTGCTGCCCGATAGCGTCGAGGCCGCCTTCGGTGGTAACTTCCTCACGATTCTCGGGTACGAGAGTGGCTTGGTGCGGGAGAATCTCCAGGGCTATCTGGACAATTTCCTCATCCATGGACATTTCCATGTTGAGCTTGCACTTCACTGTCTGGCCAAGTAGGCGGGCGTCGCGGTCGCAGATGTGCCGACGATCCTTGCGGAGGTGGAAAGTGATACAGGATGCCCCTCCGAGCTCGGCTTGTGCCGCAGCCCATACCGGGTCAGGCTCGACGGTTCTTCTGGCTTGCCTTACGGTGGCAACATGGTCAATATTCACGCCTAATTCAATCATGGCCGTTATCTCCAATCCCATTGGGTATTGTTCGCAATTCGTCAGTGCTTGTTAGCGTCTGTTCTCGCTGGCCGGTGTCAGCAAGGGGCAGCAGCGGGCGGCCGGCGCGAAAATAGGCCATCTTAAGTCTATATAAATACTAAACATGGATACACCACGTCTCGTATCACCAGTCTGCAAATATCTCACGTAGGCTATTGTATTTGAGGTTGTTGCGTATTCCAGTAAGAAATGACAAGCGATCGTCTGCCATTGTTTCAGTATTGTCGCTTCTGCACTTACAAAAGCCCTCCCCAAGCCAAGCCGATAAGTCCTTTATGTCTGCACTTTGTGATTGTGAGCGGCGGTTGAGAACTTGTGGTGGATGGGTGGCATGAACACGTGAATTTGGAAGCATTTGTAAAATTCAGGTTTGGCTTGTGTGCCAAGGCAGTCGTCGTCGTAACCGTCGGCGTGATGCTTGTGACGCTTTGTGCGCAGTGGAGGTATTACTCAACCGCAAGAGATCATCTTCGCGGGAATGATATGTCTCGCGCTATGGACCAGTGCAGGATGCTTTCGATCACTGCGGAAAAGCCGATGATTTCCGGAACACTGGTAGACCTACAGTCGCTGGTGGAAGAGTTTGTCTTGCGAGAGGGCGTGGCATATGCGGCCATCTTTGATCCTTCAGGCAGGGTGTTGGCGGCATCTTCGGTGTGCAAGTGGTCAAACGAGTGGTCTGCCCTTGCCCGTGTGAAGGCCGGCGACGAGTTGTGGCAGCATGCGTGTGACAGGTGGGTGCTGGCGGCGTATCCGGTTCGTACGAAAAATCTTGGTGGCAGCAGGAATCACCTTCTTGGCGATGTTCGTATGGTGTTGGACACAAGCAGGACTCGCGCAGTGTTGTCGGAGGTGGGATACCAGATGGCATGGGTTACGATTCTGGTAATGGTGCTGGCGATACCGGCTGGCATGGTCGCGATATGGTTTGCGTTACTCAGGCCAATGCAGAGCATTGTCGCCACCACCAGGCGGCTGGCGGATGGCGATCTGACGGCAAGGTGCAGCGTATCGGGCAACGATGAGATAGGTGAGTTGGCTGTGGTTATCGACTCCATGGCATCGGAGGTCCACAGCGCTCGCAAGGAACTGGAAGAGACCAACGAGCTGCTGGAAAACAAGGTCGCGATGCGCACTAAGGAGCTGAATATCGCAAACCGGCGTCTGCGATCGGAGACCACCGAGAAGGAAGATTTCCTGCGAGCTGCCAGCCACGATCTTAATGCTCCGCTGAGGAACATACACGGAATGGCCAACATGGCATTGCGAAAATGGCGGGAGGAATTGCCGCAGGATGTGGTTATGCGGCTGAAGAGAATTCAAGCCAACGTCGAGAACGAGACGCAGATGATCGACGACATTCTGGAACTGTCGCGAATTCGAAGTTGCCCCGAGGAGCGGTCCAACGTTGACATGGGGGAGCTTATGCAAGAGGTGTGCGATTGTTTGGAGTATGATATTTCGCAGAAGGGAATCAAATTCACGCTGGACGGTGGTATGCCCATGCTGCACGTCGAGCCCAATCGCATGAGGCAGGTGTTCCGTAATCTCGTGGACAATGCCATCAAGTACATGCACCGCCAAAAGGGGGGATGGATCAAGATTGGTTACGAATTTTGTGATGATATGCATGTGTTTTCGGTATCCGATAATGGTCCCGGAATTGAGCCCGGGCGGCTGAAAAGCGTGTTTCACGTATTCAACAGGGGAAACGTAATAGCCGAAGAAACCCAAGGTAAGGGAGTTGGACTGGCGATGGTGAAGAATGTTGCTGATACATATGAAGGGGTGGCATATGTCGAATCAGACGCCGGTATGGGCAGCAGGTTTGTGGTGGAGCTTGCAGCAGAGTGCACACAAGCCTCAAGAATATAGTTGATATGACATAAAGAATTGTCGCTGCTTGTTTTTCTTTAGGTTGTTGTATCTTAGGCTATATGAACTAGTGCCTTGTCCCGCCAAGACTGTCAGATAGTGACATGTCCGCAATAGCGGGCAGGCAACGACTTACGAGTACTAAGAACCGATAGAATCTCCGTTCCAAAGAACTAGAGCAGTTTTTGTTCTCTTAGAGGGTAGTAAAAATGCAGCAAGACGTTGATAAACGTAGGGTTCTGGTTGTCGAAGACGATCCTGATCAGCAAATGCTGGTTGAGGATATTCTTTCGGAGTATTACGAATATCCGGATGACAGCTACGTTGTGTGCGTTGGAACGGTGGATGACTGCATGGCACAGACGCTCTGCGACTTCGATGTCGTTCTGCTTGATCAGCATCTTCCCGATGGAAATGGCATAGATCTGCTTGACCAGATCCTGCAAAGGGTAAGCCTGCCGGTGGTTTTCGTTACCGGTGAGAAGGATTCCGCACTCGCTGTCAGTGCCATTGAAAAGGGTGCACAGGATTACATTGTCAAAGCCGGTAACTATCTGGATGCGATACCCACTGTTATCGAAAAGAGCATCAGTCAGCACAAGTTGGCTGTGGAAAACGGAAGGCTGCTGCACGAAGTGCGGCTGAAGAACGTGCAACTGGAAGAGTCCATACACCAGTTGGCGGCTATGGCGGCAACGGATTCACTTACACAGCTTATCAATAGACGTGCCTTCTCGCAGATACTCGAACAGTACTTCGCCCAAGCCTACCGGGAAGGTGAACCGCTCACATGCTGCATGGTGGACATGGACCACTACAAGGATGTTAACGATACGCTTGGACACAAGGCTGGCGATGAGTTACTTATAGATGCCGCCGCTGTATTGCGGGGCACACTCCGCGGAGGCGAAGCAGTAGCGCGTTACGGTGGTGACGAGTTCGTGTTGCTCATGCCTGGTACCGATACGGAAGATACTCTATTGGCTATGGACAGGCTCAGAGACAGTTTTTCCAGGATGGTATCCGCGTTCGATGACGAACGATCGAAAGTGACGATGTCTATTGGCGTGGCAACTTTTCCGGACGATAAGTGCGACACTGGTGAAGAGCTTGTTTTGCTTGCTGACAAGGCCCTCTACGAAGCCAAGTCAAAAGGAAGAAATTGCGTCGTAAGCTATGGGGAACTGACAGGCAAGCGTCCCCCAGCCGCGATAGCGTCGCGGAGCTAAGCGGGCAGATCAGACGCATTGAGGCGAGCCGCTATTGCAGGCGCTCGCCGTGCGTTGCGTAGAGAATGAAGAGTTGTCCGTTGACTGGCTTGGTCTCTATCATGCGTTTTGCGACGTTTCGTCTGGAGCGGCTACGGAGACGAGTGGTCTTTGTTGCCTGCTTGATCGTCTTCGCCAGGTCCCCCAGTGTTATGAACACATCTTCGATATCTGCTGCGGCCATTATGTCGGTCTTTCCCTTCATGAACCCAATCAGCTTGCCGCCCTTGGTGAGTACCGGCGATGTTGACTCACCCGGCAGCAGTGAGACCGTTGCCGATGGTGCTCCATGCGCGTTCAGGCGAGTGGTTCCCTGGGTAGATCGCATGACGTTGCCCATCACCTCGTAGGTATTGGCTGCGTAGGCGGTGCAGGCGGCACGCTTGGTGAATTGCACGTTGCCGTCGACAGCCGCGGGGGTGAACGTGTAGTCATTGGTGGTGACGATGGCAAGCGGGGGTTTGTTTGCGAAATTGCGAGACGTTCGTAGCTTCACTGCATAAACGGGTATTACCGTGTTCTTGTCGATCTGCAGATACAGATCAAGTGCACCGTCGACGATCTCTCGATCCACGAGTAGAGTTTGCGGGCCCACTGCAACTGCGACTGCCTGTCGATGCACGTATCTGTCATGGGGAGGCATGGGCAGGGAGTCTTTGTATGCGGTCCAAGTTCCGGATTGATAACGCGATCGGTAACGCGAGTATGATATGAAAGGCATAAGCCAAGTGACAGTTTCCCGTTGCGAACGTCTTAGACGTTTCTTCCTTGGCTCCTCATAGCGGGCGACAATGGCGCGTGCTTTGCGATATGTTTCGCTTTCCACACTTTTGCCCGGAACCGCTTTCATGGCTTGGCGAACATGGCTGATTGCCTGGAGAGAATCGGGCTTGAGTTGGAGCACCTTCAAGAAATGCTTTAGCGCACGGGTCGGTTGCTTCATTCGCAGCATGCTGATGCCGTGGGCTTGGTGAAAAGCCGCTATGCGTGGGGCCTGGCGGATGCATTGGTTGAAAAAGCTATTTGCCTTGAGCGGGTTCTTGTTCTGGATCTCGGCTATTCCGCGGAGGAAAGTTCGTATCAATGGATCGGGCCAGATGGCGGCGGCGTCATGCATTTTGGTCAGAGCGATTGTTCTTCGATGTGAACGTCTTCGCGCCTTTTCGTGGTCCGATCGTTTTCCATCGTTCTTGGCATGAGTCTTGGTGTCGAGCAGCGAGTTGATCTTTGTCAGTTCTTTCTTGAAATGCTCTCGCTTGCGGATGAAAGCTTGCGGGGATACCCAGATGGATTTGTTTCTACGTTTCCTATCTTGTGCATTTGCTCGCCAGAGTTTGATCATCTTCGCGATGTGCAGGATTTCGTTTGTCCTTGTGGCAGTCGGTGCTCTTCGCTGATATGCGAATACTATCAGTTCCGGTTCGTTGAAGTGGGAGAGACTGTACAGGCTGAGCGGTTTAGATTTACTGACAGGGCGTTTGGCGGCGGTTGTGGTGCTGGTGTTGTCGGCAGGATACTCCGAGTTCGCAGTGGAATCGTCCGGCCGACTTGTGGGTGCACGCTTGATATGCACTACGTCAGCGTCCTGGAGCGTGACGGTCTTGTCGTCGGTCACTACGATAACCTTCCCGTTCTTCTGCTGTACAGTGCCTTTGAGCACTTCTCCTTTGACCGTATACACGGTGTCCGCATGCAAAGTGGATGCGATTGCCATAAACGCGAGCAAAGAGATGAGTATTCGCATTGTCTGGTTTTCCTTTGTCATTATCTATTTGCGGGCGATTTGTTCATGAAGCGGCCTACAGGCTCGGCTCTGCCATCGGCTCAATAGTCAGGCAGTTGTGACAGCTCTCGCATGCGATCCATAATCGGCAGGTGTTGTGTGCAGCGTTTCTCGCACTTTCCACACCTGGTGCACACGCTGGCATCTGCCGGTTTCAACTGCCAGTGCCAAAGCAAACGCTGCGATACCAGTTTATCAGGGCATCCCAGCAGGTGGTAGTTATATGCATCCATCATTTGTGGAATGTTCATTTCACTGGGACAGGGAAGGCAATATCCGCAGCCGGTACACAAATCGTCGAAAGACGCCTCCACACGATCTCGTATCATTTGAGTGTGTGACTCGCTGTACGGACTGAATCCCTCCATCGCATCGCACGCCTGGTCTATGTGATCCCTGGTCGTGAAGCCAACCAGGGCGCACGTAATCGCCGCCTGGGATACGTTAAAACGCAGGGCCGCCGATACCACCGAATCATCGTTCTCATCGCGAATGAAGTTGAAACGTTCGGCATGTCTTGGGATCATTCCTCCGCCAAGTGGGTTCATAGTTACTACGCCCAGCCCCGTTGCGTGTGCATGCTCAATAGCCTCCTGGCGGTAGGGGAAGTTGATAGCGCTGTATCCAAGGGTCACTCCGTCAAACGGGGCTTCGTCCAGGACAGTCTTGAGCTCGTCGCTCTGCAAGTGTGACGATATCGCCAGGTACTTGATGAGTCCTTCTTCCTTGGTCTTGATTGCTGCTTTGATGGCTCCGCCGTCAACCCGGCCGCGCCATGAATCCATATTCACTACCCACCAGATGTGGAACATGTCTATCTGGTCGACGCCGAGGCGTTTGAGCGACGCTTCTATCTGGTTGCGAAGTTCGTCGCCGTCTGCGCAGTTGCTTTTGGTGGAGATGAACACTTCATTGCGGTTCATTTGCGAAAGGGCCGCACCGAAGATGAGTTCGCTTTGACCCTCACAGTATGACGGAGTCGTATCAAAGTAGTTGATCCCGCGCGAGTTCGCATGGAGAACCAATTCAGCATTGGCGTCTATATCATGTGGCGATTCAAATCGCATTCCGCCAAATCCGATTGCGGATATCTGCTCGCCTGTATTTCCATAGTTCTTGTACAGCATGGTCAGATTATCCGCCAACGATTTGTGTGCAGGCTGGAAGGCCCTTTCATGCTGGAAGTCATAGCATTCTTCATGTTTGTATGAATCATTCGCATTATTCTTTCGCTTTGGGCTTCTCTTTGGCCGATCTGGAGGGGGGGGAATCATGTGTGCGGGCCCCGGCCTCTGCAATGGGGGCTTTCTGACGTGGGTCAGCGTAAAGATGTACATTATCCCACAGATACTCCCCCGGAGGCCAGTACGAGTATATCTGGATCTGGAGCCACTTCACATTTTTCGGCAGACCGCCACGCGGTGGGAAGGGGGCTGCGAAATGTTTCCACTGCCCCGGTCTATTCTTGCAAGACAGATACCACCGATAGCATTCCCGGCGGTAGTGTTCGGGATGCTTGCGGCTGTCTGCTTTGATCAGTTTGCGGCGTTTGTCGGCGCTCATGGCGGCGAACTGTTCGGGCGTAATTGTCAGTCGGGCAAGGGAGCTTTCCGGAATACTGGCCGCTCTGGCGGACCAGTCCAGATACCCCTTGATAAACACCTTTGGAGATGAGACGCCCTTTGACTTATTCATACCGTCGGCCACCAGCCAATACCGCATGCCGGGTGTTGCCTTTATCCAAGTGCTGCGATAATGCATCCCTTCGAGACCACCAACCGACGAGTATCCCGTATCGCGAGCGATCTTGGGCGCGTTGGCGGCTGTGGGTGTAACTTGCCCGAGGATTATCTTCCTTCGCCACGCCAGCCATGGGTCCCGCTTCAGATCGGTGCGGACCTTCAGGACCTTGCCGCGTTTTGGCGGCCCATCGATAATGAATGTGCTGACGAAGTCGGGAGGGTCCCATCCGGCCGCGCTTTTATCGAAAGTTTCGAAAGTCTCGAAATCGCCATTTGGGTTAAGCGGTTTGGCGAACTGTTTTGGTTCGATTTCGTCACCGTATTCGGGAGGTGCCCACTCGGGGTCCTGCGTAATCGCGAGTGCTATCTTCTTTGAGATAATGGTGGTTGCCCGCTGCGTGCGGCCGGTGAATGTCTTCCGCCAGACAGCAGGCTTGGCCGATGGTTTGAGGCGGATGCAGACCACGTCGGCGATTAATTGATCGGTGCCTTTGTGGAGACTTCCATAGACTGCCAATTTTGCGCCAGTGGCTTCTACTTGTTCTATGGCTTTATCTTGTGGCAGATTGGGGTTTATGGGTTCGGTGTTTTCCTGAGTAGTCAGGCGGTCGAGTACTTCGAAATGCCCGGTGCGTCGGAGTCTCAGACGCAGTGAATCGGCAAGCTGGAGGCCCGCCGGTCTGTCGTGTTTGCTGACGAAATCAAAAACGATAGTGGGTACCTTTGGGGTGTTGGCGGACACAGACCATGGCAGCAGGCAAGCCAGTACCGCAAGAATGTATGCATATGTCTTCACAAATTCACTCTCCAACCTCTATTTTGCCCCCTTGGGGGTTGTGGTGCAAGAGATTGCCGACTCATTACTTACTAAACTACTGCTTTAGTTGACAGTTGGCAGCAGCGCGTATATACTTATCCACTCGCACAAGTCGCAAGTTCTTTGTACAGGCGAAACAGCCGGGTTGGTGCTTTGGGTTGGTCCATTGGCATTGCCGGGTATGTTGCTGTAACAGTGCACCGTTTACCGTTATTCGGGGGTAATGGTGGCTGGCAGATTGATGCGAAATTCGGTGCTGGATGGCAACCGTGGGAAGGGCCTGCGGCAATGTCGGCATGTGTCCAGTGCATAATTTATAGATGCAGGAGTTCTAGAGATGATCAAGTCACGCCTTTTTACCCCCGGTCCCACTGACGTTCCGGCTGAGGTTCTCAACGAGATGGCCAAGCCCATCTTCCACCACCGCACGCCGGAGTTCCGCGAGATGTTGGGCGCGGTCAACGTTGGTTTGAAGACAATCCTGAAGACCGAGAATGACGTCCTGACGATTACCGGTTCGGGTACTGCCGGCATGGAAGCAGCTATCGCATGTGCGGTCCCTCGCGACAAGAAAGTGCTCGTCGCAAATGGCGGCAAGTTCGGCGAACGCTGGGTTAAGGTCGCCAAGGTATACGGTTTGGACGTAGACGAAGTCGTGCTGGACTGGGGTACATCCCTTCAGCCGGAAACAGTCAAAGAAAAACTCGCCACCGGCGACTACGGCGCCGTAATTACAGTTTATAGTGAAACCTGCACCGCCACCGCGTGCGATCTCGAAGCTATCGCCAAGGTCGTCAAAGACACCGATGCGATCCTCATTGCCGACTGCATCACCGCTGCCGGCGTTCTGCCGCTGAAGACTGACGAGTGGGGCGTAGATATCGTCGCCTCCGGCAGCCAGAAGGCATTCATGCTTCCGCCCGGCTTGGGCACGGTCGCGGTCAGCGAGAAGGCATGGAAGATTATCGACACCATCGACGCGCCGGCGTTCTATCTGAACCTCAAGGCATATCGCAAGTCGATAGCCGATAACGATACGCCTTACACGCCCGCACTCACGCTTATTCGAGGCATGAGAGTGGCTGTCGATATGATTAATGATATCGGTATCGAGAAGGTTTGGGACCGGGCAGCATTGCTCGCCAAGGCCACCCGCGTCGCCGCTGAAGAAATCGGCATGAAGGTTTACAGCCAACAGCCGAGCGATTCGGTAACTGCACTGGAATTCCCCGAAGGCGTTGGTGATGATTTCCGCAAGAAGCTCAAAGCCAAATACGGAATGTCGGTCGCCGGCGGACAGGCCCAGCTCAAGGGCAAGATCATGCGAACCAGCCATATGGGCTATGTTGATCTGATCGACACCATTGGTCTGATCGCAGCACTTGAGTACACGCTGACGGACATGGGCGTGAAAGTGGAAATCGGCAAGGGTGTTGCCGCTGCCACCAAGGTACTCAAGGACTGGGCATAGTTCTTGCAGGGCGAATTGGACCTGTCACGTCACATTGCCTGTAGGCCTGTGACGCGGGCGCGTCGTGAATTCCAAATTAGAGAATCCCTACAAAGCTCTGTCCGGCATTATTATCTGGGCTGAGCATCAGGAGATATATCGTGGATAAGATCAAGATTCTTGTTGCAGATAAATTGAGTTCGGTCGGTATCGAATGGCTGGAAGACCAGGCCGACGTCGAAGTCACCATAAACGCCGGGCTGACTCCTTCTGAACTGGCGGAGATCGCAGGTGATTATGACGGCATGATCGTTCGTTCTGCCGCAAAGGTTACCGCTGAAGTGTTGGAAAACCCCGGCCGCCTGAAGGGCGTGGCCCGTGCGGGTGTCGGTGTGGACAATATCGACATCCCCGTAGCCACCAGCAAGGGCGTGATCGTGATGAACACTCCCGGCGGTAACACGCTGAGCACAGCCGAGCTGGCATTCACGCTGATGATGGCACTGTCACGCAAGATTGCCCCGGCCAACGCGTCGATGAGAAGCGGCGCGTGGAATCGCAAGGCCTACCAGGGAACGCAACTGGCGGGCAAGACCCTTGGCGTGATCGGAATGGGACGCATCGGACGCGCAGTCGCAGACAGGGCAGCCGCCTTCGAAATGCGGGTTCTCGGATATGATCCGTTCTTCGCCGGCGGAAGCACCGATGGCGGAATTGAGATGGTCAAGGACCTCAACGAGATGTGCAAACGCGTTGATTATATCACGATTCACGTACCGAAGACCGACGAGACTACCGGCATGATCGGTGCTGAGCAGTTTGCAGTTATGAAGCCTTCCGTTCGCCTGATCAACGCTGCACGTGGTGGAATTATCGACGAGGCCGAACTACTTAAGGCCCTGAACGAAAACAGGGTCGCAGGTGCAGCCCTGGACGTATATCGCAGCGAACCGCCTGAAACCGAAGCGGAGTTGGCACTTGTTCAACATGAAAACGTGCTGGCCGTCCCGCACCTCGGTGCATCAACTGAAGAAGCCCAGGTGCAGGTAGCCCTCGACGCGGCAGAACAGCTTGTAGAAGCGCTCCGCGGTGGCGAAGTTCGCAATGCGATTAACGCTCCCGGTTTCGACAAGGCCATTCCCGATGTGCTGCGTCCGTACACCGAGCTGGCCCATCGTCTGGGGCTTATGCTCTCCAGCATTACGCCAGGCGCGATCAAAAAGGTAGAGGTCATTTATCGCGGGCAGATCGCGGATATGAATGTCGCTCCGGTGACCACTTATCTGGAAGTCGGCCTGCTGTCGCCGCACATGGACTTCCCGGTTAACGTGATTAACGCTCCTGGATTGATGAGCGAGCGAGGGATTGAGCTAGAGCAGATTACGTCGGCCAAGATTCGCGAGTTCACGAATCTCATGGAGGTCTGCATCTATACAGACAAGATGAAGCGTTCCGTCGTCGGTACGATCTTCGGCAACAAGTTCCCGCGGATTATCTCGCTGGACGGTTACCGCATGGAGATGAAACCCGAAGGCGATATTGCGGTGATCTTCAACGAAGACAAACCGGGCGTTATGGGCCATTATGGCGGGATATTCGGCAGCAACGATATCAATATCGCCGACCTGACCTTCTCAAGAAAGAAGAAGTCCGGAATGGCCGTCGTTGGTGTCAATCTCGATCAGCAGCCGTCAGATGCAATAATGGACGAGATCCGCGGGCTGGAGTTCGTAACCGCGGCCTACAGCCTGTCGCTACCCGTACTCCCGCTCGAAGAAAGTGACGACGAGTAATAGATGTCGCAGAATAGTGCAGTGATACGTAGCAGAGTTTTTTGACGTTCTGCTGCTTGGTGGATGGAGAATCGGGATACTCGGCTGATTTCAGGCTGGGTATCCCGGTTTGTTTTGACTTGCCGCACGTCAGCCGATAGTCGAAAATGTCGCCACGATGATGGCTGGTGTGAGAGATTCCATATCGCTTGGTTATTTGAAGGAACAAATGCGCCACAATCACGGTCTAAGGGGATGTAGCGGGAATCCTTCGTATCGCCTGTGAGGAGCAAGAAGCGATGATTACATCAGAGGCTGGAATTCATACTGTAACTGTGAATCATAATACCTCCAAGTACATGGAGTTGATGCTTCGGTCTCTTGCCGCCACGCATGAGGATTTGTCTGGCATGGTGCTGGAAGTGCTCGATAACGCTTCTGAGGACGACACAACTGATTTGATGGCGTGTTTGTCAGAGCTTGACATCTCTCTAACGCAATCAGGCTTCAGCACCGATAACCCCCATAATTCTCACGGTGAAGTGCTCAGCAGCTTTATATTGCAACACCCTGAGGCTAAGTATTACCTGCTTCTCGACGCAGATGTATTCTTCACGCAAGCAAACACGATCTGGACCATGCTGCAAGAATTGCAGGCATCTCCAGATGCTTTCGCAGTGGCGGCGAGAATGGAGTGGATCGAAGAGAGCACAAGCGAGTCCGAAGGAATGGCGTTCTATACTGAGCGTCTGCATCCTGCATGTGCACTTGTCCGTAATACCGAGACATTCCGGAGGGTGGTAGCCAACGTGGGCATGTCATGCATCAAATACCTTCACGCGAACGAGGAGGTGTTCTGGGACACATGCAAACTGATGACAGCGGCAATGCGTACGCACGGTCTGATGCACATAATCTCTTCAATGCAGGTCGTTCACTTTTTCGGCGTTTCCTACGACCCCGAACAGGCAGCATTGAGCGCAGGTAGACGCGATCAGTTGCTGGCAGAGATTCTGGCGAGATAATGTTGTTTGCTATAGGCGCGACTAATAACTTGTTCACCAAGCCATAGACTAGTACTTTGTAACGGCGAAACTGACTCGTCGCGACGTAGCTCGCAGAGCGAAGACGGGTCGGGTGTGAATATTCGGGAGTTCTTGCCTGCTCCCGATGTACAAGCCACTGTCAGGAGATTGACAGGGACGTTCCACGTCGCGGCCGTTCCACGTCGCGGCCGTTCCACCATATTTCAGGCTGGGCATTCTCCCGGAATATCGGGAAAGGTGAGGTGTGTTCACATGGGTGAATTGGACAAGATTATCGAGACGAACAGGCGTATTTGGGATCAGGAAGCTGCCACTGGCGGGAGACGATCGACCCCGTGGCTTGATCTGGACATTGAGGCCCTTGCGAGATTCGGACGCGGAGAGAATGCTCGTTTCGACCTCCCGGAACATGATTGGGAATTGCTCAACAGCGATGACACGACCGAGACGTTGATGAAGGGCGCCAAGGGCAAGAATGTTCTGTGTCTCGCATCGGGAGGCGGTCAACAGTCGGCCGTGTATGGGCTGCTTGGTGCAAATGTGACGGTGCTGGACATGTCGCGTGGGCAGTTGGATGCTGATATAGAGGCTTCCCAACGGTATGGCTACGATATCGGTCTAATCCGGTTACATAGGTAACACATCAGTCCTGGCACATGGGTAACACTAT
>CBDUQP010000023.1:0-30937 GCA_965369385.1 uncultured Phycisphaerales bacterium | reverse complement strand
TCTTCTCCTTCTACATGGCCCGCAAGGCCAAGAGTGCCAGCGGGTATTTCGCCGCGGGCGGCCAGATTCACTGGGCCGTCAATGGCGTCTCGTTCGCCGGTGACTATCTGTCGGCGGCATCGTTCCTGGGCATTTGCGGCATGATCGCCACTGCCGGTTACGATGGTTTCCTGTATTCAATAGGATACCTCGCCGGCTGGATTGTTGCGTTGTTCGTGGTGGCAGAGCCCATGAAGCGTCTGGGCAAGTACACCTTCACCGATGCACTGGACAACAAATTCAACTCCAAGGGCATCCAGTTGATGGCTGCCATCAGTACACTGGTTGTCTCGGTGTTCTACCTTATCCCGCAGATGGTTGGTGCGGGAACTTTGGTGGTGCCCCTGCTTGGCTTGCCGTTTGAGCTGGGCGTGATCATGGTTGGCTTGGTGGTAATCTTCATCGTAGCTACCGCCGGTATGACGTCCACCACTTACGTACAGTTCCTCAAGGGCGGCTTGCTGATCATCTGCTCGATCATCCTGGTGGTCTGCGTCTGCAATCGCGGCCTTTCGACGGATCCCAAGCAGGCCGATGGCTCGGAGTTCTACAAGTACGAGACTCTGGCGATGCCTGCCGATGTTGCGGTGTTGACCGTTGGCGGCGAGGTGACGCCCGGCCGCAAGATCACCGCGACCAGCCCGTTCGATTCCAAGAGCAAATTCTTCAAGAAGCAGAAGTTCTTCAGGATCAGCAGTGCCGATGGCCACGACAAGTGGTTCACTGAATTCAAGCCCCTGGCCGGACCGGCAGTTCTGCGGGAATGCCAGTGGCATATCAATGAGAAGGGCAGTCGAACTGCGCTCATCAACAATGGTGGCGAGGCCGCCAAGGGTGCCAAGCTCCGCTCCGTCGGCAGAATTGTGAAACTCGAGGGCAAAGATGGAAAGGACGCCAAGACTGGTGCCTTGAGCCCCTGGGCTTACCTTGGCAAGCTCTCCGACAAGGAAACGGTTTTCTGTCGTTGGAAGAAGGTTCCTGATACTTTCGAGTTGGATGGCAAGGACGTGCACCTTTACTATTCGTTCCTGACCACAGGAAACCGGATGATGGTTCCGGGCGGGAAGTTCAATGTTCGCGGCACTATGTGGCAGAAGCTCGACTTCGCATCGCTGATGTTGGCACTGTTCTGCGGAACGGCTGCTCTGCCGCACATCCTTATTCGCTACTACACCGTTCCGAGCCCCGCCTGTGCGAGAAAGTCCACGATCGTAGCCATCGCGGCAATCGGACTGTTCTACGTGCTCACGCTGTTCATGGGCATCGGAGCGGCCGTGAACAATGTCGTCAACGTGGCCGATGGCAACCAGTCGGCTCCGCTGCTTGCCGCATCGTTCGGTACGTTCCTGTTTGCCATAATTTGCGCAATAGCATTTGCGACGGTTCTTGGCACGGTGAGCGGACTAATCGTGGCGGCTTCCGGTGCTGTCGCGCACGACCTGATGGGACGCTACTTCAGAGTGAAGATGAGCGACAAGCAGAAGGTCATGTTCGGCAAGCTGGCAGCGATTGTTGTGGGCGTAATAGCCATCGTGCTGGGTATCGCCTTCAAGGGCATGAACGTTTCGTTCCTGGTTGGCTGGGCGTTCGCGGTAGCGGCGTCTGCTAACTTGCCGGCGATTGTCATGCTGCTGTTCTGGAAGAAGACCACCGCCAAGGGCATTGTGGTCTCCATTCTGGTGGGCATGGTTTCCTCGCTGGGCATCATTCTGCTGTCGCCCACGATGTTCGCCAAGTACGGGATGGCAGGCCAGTCGCCGCTTCCGTTTGGCAACCCCGCCATGATCTCGATCCCGCTGAGTTTCCTCACGCTGGTAGTTGTCTCACTGATGACGCAGAAGGATCAGCCCACACCAGAGCTGGAAACGGCTGAGTAGTCGCACACAGAAGTAACCAATAGCGGCAGTTGGCGACGCCCGCGTGCATCACTGGATGATGCGGCGGGGTCGCCGGCTGCCGCTTTCTTGTGCGCCTTCTATGTCCTTCTGCATACGGGCACTTCCGTCTGCTATGATCAGTTGGATGGCCGCGATGCTGTTTGCTTCCAGCCATGTTCCGATCAGCTTGCCAGGTTCGCCACCTGTTTGGCAGCCGAAGTGACGAATCCACAGCCATGAACGCAAAAATGTTCATATTCATTGCAGAATCAGTTTCCAGTCTCACAAAAACTTTCATAACATTCCGTTGCGGTAGATTGGCATTAATCCCTTACGGAGAATACGCAAATGGTTGACTGCGAACCCGGCGGGCAGAAGGGCATTGTTACCCTTGCCAGGATGTTGGACGATCTGAAGGCAGCTGGCATTTGCAGCGGCGATATTCTGGTTGTTCACAGTTCCCTGAAGAGCATCGGATGGGTCGAAGGCGGTCCGGTCGCGGTTGTCGAGGCCCTCGTCCGCAGCGTTAATCCCGGCGGCACGGTTCTGTTTCCCGGACTCACGTTCAACGGCTCGGCCACCGAGTTCCTCCGCGAAAACGAACTGGTGGATATCCGCGAGCGTCGAAGCCACAATGGCGCTATTCCCCGCGCAGCCGGCGAGTGTCCCAAAGCCCTCCGCTCGCACCATCCCACGCATACCGGGATTGCCATCGGCCCCCGAGCGGCTGAGTTGCTTTCGGGAGATCAAGATTCAGAAGGCCCGGTGGGTGCCCACAGCCCGTTTGCTCTGGCGGCGGGGGCGGGGGCCAAGATTCTCCTGATCGGCACCACCAACGACAGCAATACCACGCTGCATTATGTTGAAGAGCTGGCTGCGCCTTATGTTTTCAATGGCGAGGAGTTCGCTGTCAGGTCCATCGACATGGCCGGGCGTGAGCACGTCACGACGGTGAAGGGGTATACAACGAGCACGCCCCGCGATTTCTGCGGGATAGAAGATCGCATGCTCACTGCCGGCATGATGACAATGCATATGTTCGGCCAGGCAGACATGCGTGTTGTGGACGCCAGACGCATGGTGGATGAAGTCACGCAGTGGCTTCGCGAGGATCCCATGTTGCTGACGAAGAGAGACTGACTGACTGCGCAAGTTCAGCGTGGCTCACCCGGCCGCGAACACCGCTACAATAATGATGCCCACAAACTGAGTGCCGAATGGTTCGGCAGCCGGTTCTGGGCAATATTCCGCAAACCGCACAGAGGCAATCCACGATGTCCCAATACGTTGTCCAAACCGCATCCATCGACCTTGGAGATATCGCCAACGATGCAGGCAGAGATACAATCCTTCGCCCCGTGTCCGATGCGATTCAGTGCAGGGTGCTCATTGTCCGCGGCGAAAGCGATGGATTTTGCCTAATAACGCTCGATGTCACCGAGATCCCCAGGCATCCGCTGACGCTGATTCGCAATTCAGCGGCGGACTTTCTGCAGCTTGCCCCCGAGGCGGTCTGGATTGGCGTATCGCACACGCATTCGTCGCTGATGCCCAACGAAATAGACATCGCAGCCCTTGAGAAGGTGGTGATGACTGCGGTGCGAATGGCTGGTGCGAACACGGCTGGGGTTTCGCAGGCGGGTTTCCTGACGGTAGATACGGGCAGCGAGTTTGCGGTGAATAGACGTTTTGAGTCGCCTGGTGACGTGGGGTGTTTCAGTTCGCATCAGTGCGTAGATTGTGTTGATGATGGCAATATGGTTGACGGGCTTGGTTGGGCGCGTCGAAAGCTCCGCGAATATGGGGCGAATGAAGACGAGCTCTCGGCGTATCAGGGTCCCGCTCCGCTGGACAAGCCTACCGATGGCCTGCTGCAACTGGTATTGCTCGGCGATGGCAAGCGGCCGGTGGCGGGGATCGTGAGATTCAACGCCCATGCGGTTATCGTGAGCAGTGGCTACTACAAGCCGCACATTTCGAGAGATTATTGCGGAGTGTTGCTCGACAGGCTTGAAGAGCATTTTCACTGCCCGATGGCGTTTGTGCAGGGGTTCTGCGGGGATCAACGTCCTCGACACCAAGAACCGAACATGGCAGAAGCCGTCCGCATAGGCACAGGACTGGCCGATTCGCTCGTGGCGGCAGAGGCAAACGTGCAGTGGGCTGCATTGGATTGCATTCATGCGGATAGTGAGATTGTGCGATGTGATTTGATGGGGATGCTGGCTGCGGACCTGGCCGACATGGAAGCTCGCCGCAACGCGATTCAGCGCGAACTTGACGGTCTTGCTCACGGCGCAGAGTTCCTTCCGCAGCGGAAGAAGCTTGGCGATCGGCTGCACCAGTTGGATATGTTCGAGGCGTTTGGACGGAGTTGGAAGTATCTGGCAGATGAGGAGATTGCCGCAGGCACGATGGAGCTGGAAGTGTCGGCGGTTCGGCTCGGCCGGTGGCGGATACTCGCTGCGCCGGGGGAGATATGCTCGCAGATGTCGCTGGAATTGCGTCAGACGCTGGGCGACGGTGTTATGCTGGGCGGCTTCCTGAATGCGACGATGTGCTACTTCGTTACGCCCGAGCAATACCAGCGCGGCGGATACGAGACCAGGACCAGCCTGTTCGATCCATCATGTTTCGCCGCCCTCCAGGCCGCGGCCGAGCGCGTGGTGAGGCGCGTCTGACCGGTCAGAGTAAGTCATCGCCGATTTGCCGCCTGTACTCGGTGGGGCTGACGCCGGTTGCTTTGCTGAATATGCGGCTGAAATAGAGCCCGTCACGGTACCCGACGCTTCTGGCGATTCGGTCTATGGTGAGCGTGGTGCGGCGCATGGCTTCGATGGCATGCTGCATCCGGATTGACGTGAGATAGGCCACCGGCGTCTGCCCGGTCTGCTTGCGGAACGTGCGATAAAAGTATCCCTCGCTGCAGCCGAATCTCCCCGCCACCGCAGCTATCGTAATCGGCTGATCGAAGTGGCGATTCAACCAGCCTATCGCATCGTCAATGCATCCGGCAGAAGCGGCAGTGCTGTCTTGCGTCAGACGCAGGAAACGCGTCAGGATGAACGTGGTCAGTGCATCCATCTCCACGCCGCATCCCGCATCCGCGCGCTCGGCCGTCAGCCATAGGTCTTCGAATGCCTTGGCCAGTTGCGGACACACGTCAATTACCGGATTGTCGGTAGAAAGCTCTGTGAGCCTCGTTCCCCGCATCGCCACCCATAACGTATCCATAGACTCAAGGGAGTGTTCATAATGATCCATATTCGGCGGTATCAGAAATGCGGTGTGGCGACATAGCTTGTGAACGTGTTGGCAATGAAGTTCACCGCCGCCGCTTAACACATATCCGATCTCCCAAAACGCGTGGCGAGTCATCTTGCGCACAGTGCGAGGGCCGGAATACCGGCGAACATACAGCGTGGACAGCTCCTCGCTACGCCTGCGCAACGGGCAATCGGTCCAGAGTGTCTCGGGCAAATCCTGCGCGACATAGTTGGCGGGATGCTTGTTGGGGTGTTTACGGATCATGAGGTTAGTCTAGCGGGGTATATCAGAAAAGTCCATAGTTTTGCCCGCAATAAGATCAGTCTTTGCGTGCATGTGGGGTGTAGTCTATGGGTATGAATAATAGTGATATCGGCAGCGTTCATGCCGGCAAGTTACAGGAGCAAGACCAGATATGAAAGCAGCATTCAAGACCGGCAGTGAGACCGTAGTTCGGGATATTTCCACAGACAAGCTCGGAGCTACAGATATTCGTGTGAAGGTTAGCGCGTGCGGCGTGTGCGGGACGGACTTGCATGTGAATCCCGACGAGGCCGACCAGGAATCCCGCTTCGGGCATGAAATTGCCGGTGAGATTATCGAAGTCGGCTCCGCAGCAGGGTATCTCGAAGTGGGGCAGAAGGTGGTGCTGGATTCGGCTACCCCGTGCGGGCGTTGCGATAGTTGTCGTGACGGGCGTCAGGAACTGTGCACCGATGTTCAGAGCTTCTTCTTCCTGGGATCGTTCGGTTTCGCCGAAGAGATGATCGCTCCTGCGATTTGCGCAATACCCTGCGAGGATATCGCTCCCGATATCGCGAATATTCAGGAACCGCTCGGCGTCGCGATTGATCTTGTTCGGCTGGCCGACATTAAGCCGGGTTCGAACGTGCTGATTACCGGACAGGGGCCTATCGGCCTGATGGCGACTGCTATGGTCAAGCGCATGGGCGCACGCCGGGTGTTTGCCAGTGAGTTTGCCGCCAAGACTCGCCGCGTTGAGCTTGCACGTCAGTTTGGTGCCGACGATGTGATAGATCCGGCAGTCACGCCGATTGCGGACTATGACTTTGGTTGCCGGATTGACCGGATTCTGGTCACTTCGCCGCCGGCTACGCTTGCTGGTGCGTTTGACGTGGCGTGCAAGGGTGCGATTGTCTCGTTCATCGGCATTGCTCACGGCGATGGTGCGTTCTGCACTTTCAACGCCAACGATTTCCACTTCAAGAAGCTGCAACTGCGGGCTTCGTTTGCGTCACCGGCTATGTTTGGTCCCACGGCCTTGCGGTATCTGCGGGAAGGCGTGATTGATGGCGAGGCGATAGTGACGCACCGTTTCGGCCTGGATGACATCGCCAAGGCGTTGGAAGTCGCACGAAACGACCCGTCAGCGGTCAAGGTTGTAGTTACCCCATAAAGCTATAGTCCCCAGAAGGATATCATTGCCGGAAGGATACGAAGAATGACACTTACAGCAGCAGTTATCGGGTGCGGAGGCATTTCGCGATTCCATTTTGCCGGGCTTGAGAAGTTCGGGGCAAAGGTGAAGTGGGTGTGTGATTTGTCGCAAGCGGCGGCCTCGCCTTGGGTGGATAAGACCGGTGCGACGTTCACCGCCGACTACAAGGACATAATCGCAGATCCAGACGTGGACGTGATTACGATCTGCACGCTGTCGGCATCGCACAAAGAGATATGCCTGGCCGCCATTGATGCGGGCAAGGCAGTCATCTGCGAGAAGACGCTCTCTGTGAATGCAGACGACGCATTGGAGATTGCAGCCTATGGGGAGCAGAAACAGACTATCTTCTACACATCATATATGAAGCGATTCATCGCAGCCGTCCAGAAGGCCAAGGAGCTTCTGCCTTCATTGGGGCAGATCGTTTCCACGTATATCCGCACCTATCAGAACTGGGGCGACCTGTGGACAGAGATGCCCGCAGAAGGATTGGCACACACTCCCACCGGCGGTGAGTCTGCCATTCGCAGGAATTACGGCGGGGCGATACTGCCGTGCGGCGGAAGCCATATTCTGGATCTAGTCTGCTTCCTGTTGGGGCGTCCCAACAAGCTCTACGCCACGATGCACACTCCCGCCGGCCGCGATTATGACCTTCAGACCTCCGCAATGCTGGAGACTGCAAATGGTATCGTTCATTATGAGGCGCTCATACACAATCTTTCGCATATCGGGATCCATCGTGACGGATGGGACGAACGCATCGAGATAAACGGGCTGAACGGTCGGCTTGATATCTACACAGCCAAGTGGGACGAGGTGGAGCACAAGGCATCGCTTCTGGTCCACTATGATAACTCGACGGGCGATACCACCGAGCATCACTTCGAAGCAGTATCGCCATTCGATGATGCGGTTGCGTTCTTCTGCGATAGTATCGTCGCCGGCAAGCAGGGCGACCAGTCGCGAATCACCGGTTATGACGTTGACGAACTGATAGACCATATCAAGCTCAGTGCGGCCGAGGGCCGGGCGGTGGATGTGGAGTATCGGATAGGGTAATGGAACCTGCGAATTCAGGCTAATTCGCCGTAATATCGCCAATCAGCCCTTGAGGTCAATCACCGGACTTCTGCGACAGGCTTCCATTACCTGCATGCGTGGCCGGATGCTTTCGGGCGTTATCACGAGGGGCTTGGAGTTTCGGATGCTCTCGAACAGGTGGTCATAGAAGGCGTATTTCGGGTCCGTGGTGTCGGTAAGCTCCCACTGATCTTCATGCCATGTGAGTTCCTCGCTGTTGTATGAGCGATCAGCCGTTGGCTTGCGGGAGACGGGCCGCTCGGGCATTGTGGACCAATCCACCCATTTCCAGTTCAGTTGCTTATCCGACCCTGTCAGCCCGCCGGATGCTCCGCATATCAGCCAGCGATCCTGCGGAAAGGCGTATACGTCGGATACTTCCATTTGGACGGTCGGTCCGCGGCGGCCCGGCATTGTAATGCTCAGGTGGTCTTCGCCGTCACCGCTGCATAGGCATCGCTTTCTTTCGCAAATGACTTCCAGTTCATCTTCATTATAGAAATCTACCATCTGGTCAATCATGTGTGGAGCGTTGTTGTTCAGGGCGCCGCCATCGAACTCCTGAAGTGTTTGCCAGTCCCAGCGACGTTTGAAAGAGCACATGGTGGCGCGGACGAGCAGGATTTTCCCGAGCAGGCCTGAGTTCGCTACCTCGCAAACCTTCTGGAATGTGGGGTCCAGTCGTCTCTGCTGGAATGGTGCCAGCAGGCTTGCTGACTTCTGCGACGCGGCGATCATCGCGTCCAGATCCAATTCGGTCAGGCCGACTGGCTTCTCGCACACCACGTGCTTGCCCGCCTCCAATGCCATGATGCTCTGCGGCGTGTGCATTGCGTTTGTGGATGCGACGATAACCAGTTCCACTTGCCCGTCGGCAATCAGATCACGCGCGTCGGTGTATGCGTTGCATTCGAATTCCGCGGCAACTTCCGCCGCCCGGGCTTCGATTGGGTCCATCACCGCTACAATGCGGTATTTTTTGGGCAGATTGCGAAGTGCGTCGCCATGGATACTGTAACCGCTGCGGCCCTGACCGATAATACCGACACGAATAGGTTCATTTGGTGTAGCCATGGAACGTCTCCTGATCTGTCTGAATATGACTTTGGCTATTAATGGGATTGATTCAGTGATTCCCAATTAGCCTCAATTATGACGCATGAAATCAGTATGCCAATGGATTTTGCTGACTGAATATTGTACTTTTATGACATGGAAGCTGATGCGTTGAATGCTCACGTAAGCGAAGGTGGACAGTTACGCTGTCCGGCGGACTGGTGTTTGAATTCGCAGGGTACAAGGTTGTGGGATGACCTTGATCTGTGGTTGCTGGTGGCGGGGCGGGGGCAGGTGCGGACTGTTGACGAGGTGATTCCGCTCATGCCGGGATCCTGTTTGATATTGCGAGGCGGCCAGGGGTACGATTTCGAGCAGTTCGCCGGCCGACGTTTCATCCATTATTGGGTGCATTACAACTACGTAGATTCGCATGACGAGATAATTCCTCATGCCAAGTTGGATTTACCGCCCATGTCGCGCCAGCTTAATGACTGGTCACTGCTGGAGCAGTTGCTCGACAGGATGCTGGAGACGCATGCAGGTAATGATCATGTGCGGGTGGATCGCTGGTTTCAGGCGGTACTGGCGGAAGTGGCAAGGCAGGACCGCTGCATGGGGTACGACGGCGATGCGAAATCAACACAGATAAGAGAGCTCTGCGACCAGATTCGCAGTGAACCAGGCCTGGATTGGATTGTCGCCGAGATGGCCGATAACGCGGGTTTTGATCCCAGCTATTTCAGCAGGCAGTTCAGGATTCAGACGGGACTGTCCCCACGTCAGTACGTGACGCACGTTCGCATGTCCAAGGCGTGTTTCCTGTTGCGGGCGAGCAATCAGAGCATCGGCACAATCGCCAGTCTGCTCGGGTATCGGGATGTGCCTTTCTTCTGTCGGCATTTCCGCCGGAACACCGGCCAGAGCCCATCGGCCTACAGAAAGGGTACTCACACAGGATAGGTGGCGATATGGACGATTGTGCGGCTTCTGATGCCACATGTGTCGGGGACATGTCCGGCTGTGCTAGCAGCCGGCCGTGTCCCCTTCCGCGATCAAAGTCGTACAGCCGCACATGCGTGCCATCGCGAACTAACCAAAACAGGTACGAGGCCTCCCCAAAACGCCGATTCGCAACCCAAGCTTCTCCCCCCGGCCCTTCGGGACGGGGAGCGTAGGGGGTTCATATCCGGGGGCTGCACCACGACTTACGCCTGCCTGTCGGCAGGCAGGTCGCGGCTGACCCCCGGCTAACTGCCGGTCGGACCTTCGGCCCGAACGACAGAAGCAACAGCCGACAGGCACCATCTTACGATTTTGCCAGTCGGCTGCCTTCGCCCGTCAAAAATCACCATTTGAAGATTACTTTGAAGATGTCTTTGTGGCTGTCCCATGCGCGTTGGAAGGCGGTTGGGGCGTCGTCTACGGATACTTCTTCGGTCATTTCGCTTTCGAGCAGCGGCTTGATCTTAAATTTGCCTTCGGAGACGAGTTGCATAATTTCCTCTTTGCCGCCGGGGCTTACCGCGCACGTGAGCGAGATGTTGCAGTTCTTGGTGAACCAGTTCTGGTATGGCGTGAGGACGATTGGGGCGGGGTAGTCGCCTTGCAGGTGAATGTGGCCGAACTCTTCGCCGCGATCCCAGCCGCCGTCACGCAGATACTTGTAGAGCTTCGGCGGCATTTCCGGATCGCCGGAGCATTCGACGATTATGTCTGCCATGTTGCCGTCTGTCAGGTCGGCAAGTGCGGTTTCGGGATCGTTGCAACTGGTGTCGATCATCTCGTCGACAAACTGCTCGGCCAGTTTTGCGCGCTTGGGATTGTTCTCCATGGCGATAACCCGGCAACCGGCCAGCTTGGCAAGCTGCATCCATGATATGCCGACCATGCCCGCTCCGGTGACGAGTACGGTTTTGCCGGCTTGCGGCTGAACGCGGTCGAAGCCTTTCTTTGAGACGCATGCCAGATAGGCGCAGACGGCTTCCTGATAGCTCACGTTATCGGGAATCTTGGCGGGCCAGTCGGGCTTGGCGGGGCAGGTGGTGGGGTTATTTATGGAGATTCCGGTCTGTCCGCCCCATGCGTGGCAGTAGTCGGGGAAGTATCGAATCTCGTTATTCATCACCCGGTCGCCAACTTCCAGCGCCTGGCCGTCATAGGTCTTCTTTGCCTTGGGGCCAACGTATACCACTTCGCCAACCTGCTCATATCCGCCGACCAGCGGGTACCACAGTTCGCCGCCGAGTGCGCCGGTGACTCCGGACCAGACTTTCAGTTCGGTACCCATCGAGATCCCGCTGTAGGCCGTCTTGACCACGACGCTTTCGTCGGTCACTTCGGGCATGCGGATTTCCTGGACTGCGGCACACATGGGCTTCTCTACTACGATGGCTTTGGCTGTTTCGTACATATCGCTGACCTCTTGAGGGATTTTGGATTTATCGGGCGTTGCAACTGGCTAATTGTCGCGGCCGGCGCCCGGCAGTCAAGCCCTTTAGCTTCACATATTTCCGGCATTCTTCAGTATTTGTCGGCATTTGTCGGTATCGAGAGAAAGGGGTCAGGAACCTTTTTAAGCTTCTCTTTGGCCTATATTTCCAGCCTCTAAAAGGTTCCTGACCCCTTTCTCCTCCGCGTAATACGCTAAAAGGGGGACAGTCCCAGACGACGGGACAGTCCCCCTTTTAGCTCCGTCATTATCATCTCACGCGGAAGCGGACGCATCTGATGCCGCGCAGGTTCGGCTGGATGCACCATAGGACTGCCAGCATCGATCCATCCGGCATGACGGCCAGTGCGGGCTCGCCGAATGCGAAGTCGGTCCAGTCTTCGAAGGCGGTCTCGCCATCACTCTGGTTGGTCTGGTCGGCCAGCCAGACCGGCTCGTTGATCTCGATGCCGAAATCATCGCCGGTGGGGTGGCAGATAGCGATGTACACGCCCGGGTTTGCTGCTTCGCGCTGATTATAAACCATCGCCAGCCTGCCATCGGGCAATGCGGCCAGGCCGACGCTCTGGCCGAGAATGCCGGTGGACACGGGGCCCGTCCAGCTCTCGCCGCCGTCGGCTGACAGGGCATACTTGTTCGGCACGCTGCCGCCATCGCCGTAGTCAAACTCCCAGCAGCCGGCAGCCAGTTTTCCATCAGTCAATTGCACAACCCACGCCTCGGCCAGGCCAGCATTGCTATTGGCAGAACGCATCGTCGGCTGATACTGCCACGTCTTGCCATCGTCACTGCTCGAGAGCATCGCCAGATGGTTGCGGTCCACCTTGACGGCAGGATCGAACGTGTTGTAGGGGGAGAAGCACGCCAGCATCCTGCCCTCACGCGTGACACATATAGGACCGGCCGCCTCTACCGAACCGGCAATCGGCATGGGAATCTCTGCAAGATCGCTCCACGTCCGCCCGCCATCGCCGGAGCGAGACCAGACAAGCTGGTTCTGCTTCAGTCCGCTGCTGGCGTCCGACCAGCATGCCTCGCCCGGTTCGTCAATCGGTGCCTTGGCGCCGAACAGCAGCAACTCGCCATCGGCACCCCGGCTGATCGATACGAAGATCGAAAGCTCATCGGCGAGCTGGGGCCAGATCAGCTCGGCCGGTCCCCAGGTTATCCCGCCATCGAGCGAACGCGATATCGCGGGCTTGAAGTCATTGAGCCCGGTGCTTGCCTGCAGCATCATCGAGCATACCACTTCCTTCTCGCTTAGAACCGCCAGCCGCGACCCGATGGCCAGGGCGGTCGGCGTGCCTTCCGTGCGCTGCGTCACTTCGCTTTGTCCGAGTATCTCAATTCGATCGGCCATTTTACGCTCCTGTTATGCACCATGGTGCATGTTACGCTGGCGGCTGTGTTACTACAGTTCCAGCATTTCCGGCCAGTTCTTGGCGTACCAAGCTCTGAGAGCTTCGACGTCATCCTGCGTTGTGGACGGGTATGGCCCGCGGCTGCGCAGGGACGTTTTGAGGAATCCGCTGGACACTCCGCCGAGCCTGTCAAGTGCGGTGTCGAGCAGTACTCTCTCGCCACATATCCCATTGATGAGGAAGTCGACCAGTTTCTCGAACGATTCGCACTGAACCTTGACCGCGTCCCACTTCTTGGCCAGCACATCCTGCCACATTGCCAGCATGATTCTCGGGTTCCAGTACACCAGCGCACTGCACGCGCCGATCTGGCCGACCGGGCCGAACTTCGCGAAGTAGTGTTCGCTGCTGAATACGTTCACGAATTCGGACAGTTGCTTGCAGCCGTCCACTGATGCGCCCAGCGTGTTGGCATTCGCTTTCACCATCATGTACTGCGGGACGGCTTTTTTGATGGCCTGATGCTGGGCCAGCGTGAGGGCTTTCTTCGCTCGCATGGTCTCGTAGATGGATATTGCTACGTCATCACCGGCTGCGGCGGACGCTGCGGCGAAAAACGGCACTATCTCGGCGTCGGGAGTTTCCATCCAGAAGGGCAGGGCGATCTGGACCGCGTCTGCGCCCATCTGGCGGGCGAATTCGACGCGCCGGACGACTCCCAGCGTATAGGTGGAACTGCAGCCGATCATGCACGGTGTGCCATGTCGCTTGCATTCTTCCACTGTCGCCTTCGTGACTGCCTGGAACTCGTCGAACTCCATCGCGTAGAATTCGCCCGTGGTTCCGCCGCTGTATACGCCGGGTATCTTGGCTTCGCAGCACCTGGCCACGTCGGCGCGGTATGTGTCTTCGTCAAACGTGTTGTCTTCGGTCCATGCAACCGGCAGGCCGGCCCACGGGCCGATGAATGTTTCTCTCGTGAGCATTGGATTGTCTCTCTTATGTGTCCGGGTTTGCTAATCGCTACTGGCGTAGCTGGTTTCATGTGGTAGTGATTCGTCGAAAAGCGCGGCCGCCTCGGCGCTCGCCGGAGATCGCCATGACTATGCCTTGAAGTATTTGTCCATTCTGGTAAGCATCATCCGCAGTTGGGCAGATTGCGAAATCGTGTCCTCGTCATCTTCTGATTCGTATCTGTCGATAAGGTCTCGCTTGGAGTCTGCAACGTGTTTGGCGGCCTCGCGTCTCGCAGCGTCCGCGTCACCGTTGCGCAGCGTCCTCAGCATGGCCATGTGTTCGCGATAGGTGACAGCCATCGTGCGCAGCGTGATACGATAGGACTCCTGCCCGAGCGACATGATGTTCACCAGCACCTCGTTGTCGGTGATCGCCTTGGCCACGTAGCGATTTCCGGCTGCGGTGACGATAAGCATATGAAACTCGATGTCCAGCATCACGGCGCGACTGAGGATGTCCATGTTGCCATGTCCGCCGGCGTGTCGCGTTTCGACGCACAACTCGCGATTCCCCCGGCATATCTCCGCCATTCTGTCCAGCGTGGGTTCGGTGATGCGTTCGGCGGCCATGCCGGCTGCGAGAGTTTCGAGTGCCTGGCGAATGTCGAACAGTTCGTTCATCTCGTCGCGGTCGAGTTTGCGAACGAATGTGCCAAAGCGTGGTATGCTCTCGAAAGCGCCTTCGTTTTGGAGCTGGTTTATAGCTTCGCGAATGGGAGTCCGGCTGACGCCGATTTCTTGGGACAGATCTTGGATGGAAATGCGATCCCCAGCCCGTAAGTCACCATTGAGAAGCTTCTTGCGTAGGCATTCATACGTCTGTTCTTTCAGATTAGTAACCATATACCAAGATTGTATACATGGTATATCAGCAAATGTCAAGCACGAAACCCCGACTTGGGCGGGGATAGTTCAGAAGGGATCTGTTATTTGGAATACTCCGGGCCAGATGTTGCGGAGCAGGCGCGTCGCCAGGGTCAAAGCGGGACAGTGGGGTTCTTCAACAGTCCCGCAGTTACTAATTGATTTGTCGGGCGGTCTGGTGTGTGATACGCGAAAAGGCGGGACAGGCACGTGCGCTTCGCCTTTGGCTTCGCTTCTTGAGCCAGTCCCGCGTTTTCGCTCGAACATGCTTGGATTGGCCCCCGTAGTTCTCGGGGGCACTTGTATCAGGCCTGTTTGTAGAATTCGTGGCCGACGTAACTCAGCTTGCCTTGGCGGACCAGCTCCTGCCAGACCGAATCCGGCCAGCCGGCCGGTGGAAGCGTCCCCTTAGGTTGTAGCAGCAAGCCCATCTGCCAACGCTCGTGTTCGGGATGCAACTGGATTGAGAATCTTGGGGACACCTTGCTCATTGAGCCGATACCCACGGCTCCGTCGCTTCGCGACTACACCGTGGGCTATGGTTCGCGCCGGCCCCTAAGGGCCTCCAGAACAGCCTCCAATAGCCGGCGCGACAGAGAAGACGGCCGGGATGTCTCTGAGAATTGGGAATCGGAAAAAGTGTGACAGTTACGGAAGAAGTGGCCGAAGGCCGCGAATGCTATCTGCAAAGAACGCAAAAACGAGGTCAAAATGCGGCAATGGGGCGGTATGGGCACCATGATCACGAAACGCAATCGACGGCATGGCAACCGACGATACGGCTGTGTGTCGACATGCCACTCGTCGTCGCGACAGGCCCGAAAATCTCGCACACATGTGGTGGTGTAGCGATTATTTGAATTGACCGCAATCGCTGCCGGAGTGAATAATAGCCCCCTTGTCTAAACTGTCTGGCGGTGCGCGCGTTGCGAGCCGCTTCAGGCTGATTCGAAGAATAGACGTTTGGAGCGTTTTTGATGGCGAAGAGACTTTTGGCCGATTCCGATTGGATCTGGACTTCCAGCAAGACACCTGCCCGCAATGCGGTGGTTTGCTTTCGAAGGACGATTAACGCAGGCAAAGACATTGCCCGCGCCGCGTTGCGAATAACCGCTGACGCGAGATATGAGTTGTTCGTGAACGGGCAGTGGCTCGGGCATGGTCCGGCGCGAGCCTGGCCTTCCCCCTGGCCGGTGGATGAATACGATCTCGCCAGCGTCCTTTCACCGGGTAAGAACGTGATTGCCGTGCTGGTGCGAGACATCGGCGTGGGCACTTTCCAATACTTCTACGGCCGTCCCGGGCTTATCGCCGAGCTTGACCTTCGTGACTCACGGGGCTCACGGCGAATAGTGACCGATGACGAATGGTCATGCAAGCTGGACAAGGCATACGCCTGGCCGACCCCGCGTATCTCCTGTCAGCAGGCTTGGGAAGAGCAGTTCGACGCGCGCCTGGAGCTGCGTGACTCGGCCGGCAGGGATTGGCGTCAGATGGATTATGCCGAGACCGGTTGGCGGAAGGCGAAGGTTGTGCTGGCATCTGGCGAAGGCCCGCACGAGCGTTTCGAGCTTCGCGATATTCCAATGCTCACGCGGGAGGTAACCGAGCCCGCGCGTGTCGTCGGGTGGGATGTGGTTGGTACGGCCGCTCACGTTTTGTCGATCAATCCGCGAACATACCTGAACCCTCACGATCTGTCGGCCAACAGGTATTGCTGCAGAATGTTCCTGGCTACGTTCATACATAGTGATGTCGCCCAGACGATGCAGCTTCATGACGTGTCGCAGCAGAACTGGGGACGCGAGATCAAGGTGAATGGCAGGGGGCCGGAGTTTGACGATCATAGCCTCCAATTGACCGACATGGGCGTAGCGCACGTGAAGCTCAAGAAGGGCTGGAACCAGCTCCTTATTCGCCAGCCGTATATCTCCCACATATTGGAAGTTACCCTGAATATCCGCTCGCAGAAACCGGTGCGTTTCGCCGCTCGCCCGAGTGGGCGCGGGAGCACTGAGCAGGCATGGCTGATCGCCGGACCGTTTTCCGGGCCGGTACGTTATGACGAATGCTCAGTTTACGGAAGTACAATTGAGGCATCTGAAGAGCTCATACCCGAAGGTGCGGATGAGGTGCGTTTCGAGGCTATCTGGAAACGCGGCCGCCTGAGCGATAAGGAAATCGCCAGTCCGATCTGTTACGAGGCGACCGGCACTGCGCTGGTGGAAAACAACGTGTATGCGTTGTGCGCATCGGAGCGAGTGGTTGACGCGGTTGCGAAGGTTGACGATCCGATGTCGCTTCAGCGCGACAATGCCGAATGGACCACCGTATATCCCTCGAAGGATGGCGATGTGCGAGTTCTGCTGGACTTCGGCCGCGAGGTTGTCGGATATCACGAGTTCGAGATCGACGCGCCTGAAGGCACGTTCGTAGACAATCACAACTTTGAGTTCATCCAACGTGACGGCAGGGTGAACCTTGGCGAGGGCATGACCAACAGCTTCCGGTATATCTGCCGCGAGGGCGCCCAGACCTACCGCACGCTCGAACGCCGCGGTTTTCGGTATAGCTGGATATCGCTCAGGAACTTCAAACGCCCGGTGAAGATACGGATGGTGCGAATGCTGATGAGTACGTACCCGACACAGCAGCAGGGCGATTTCGCGTGCAGTGATCCGATGCTGGAGCGAATATGGCACGTGGGTGCCCATAGCGTTAAATGCTGCTCGGAGGATACATACACAGACTGTCCCTCATACGAGCAGACGTTCTGGGTGGGCGATGGACGCAACGAGGCGCTGGTGGATATGGTGGTCAATGGCGATCCGAGGTTGAGCTGGCATTGCTGGCTGCAGGCGGCCAGGAGCTTGAACAGGTCTCCGCTTGTGGAAGGTCTCGTGCCCAGTGCATGGTGGACGGTTTTGCCTGCGTGGAGTTTCCTGTGGATGCGATGGGCGCAGGAACACTACATGCTCACCGGCGATAAGAAGCAGGCGGCGGCCATGATGCCGTGGTTGGACAAGAACGTTCGCGGCCTGGAAGAGCACATCGACGATCGCGGTTTGTTCGATATCGTTGCGTGGAACATGTTTGACTGGGCCCCGATGGACACGCCGTTTGAGGGCGTAGTAACTCACCAGAACTGCCTGGCGGTGTTGGCCCTTCGCCAGTGTGTTGGGTTCGCGAAGGAAATCGGCAGGGATGACCTGGCAGAGCGGTGGGGCAGGATTGCCGACGATCTTGCCAACGCGATTAACCGCCACCTGTGGTGCGATAAGAAGCAGGCTTATGTGGATTGTATTCATGCTGATGGCAGGGTGAGCGATGTGTTCAGCCAGCAGACGCACACGGCTGCCAATATCTCTGGCGTGGCCGGCGGCAAGCGGGCCGAGCGCTGCCGGCAGATTGTTGCCCATGCACCGGAAGGATTCGTCGAGGCAGGCAGTCCGTTCTTCATGTTCTTCCTGCTCGAAGCGCTGGTGAAGGAAGAACGCTTCGATGAGATGATAGATACGATCAAGGATTACTGGGGCATTCAGATCGAGGAAGGCGCCACTACATTCTATGAGACCTATTATCACGATAAGGAACGCAAGGCGCGTAGCCACTGTCACGGCTGGTCAGCGGCTCCGACGTATTTCCTATCTCAGCATGTGCTTGGCATATCGCCCGAGCAGGCGGGCTATGCTACGGTCCGTATTGCGCCCAAACCGGGCGATCTGAAATGGGCCGCTGGCAGGGTACCGACACCGCATGGTCTGGTAAGTTGCCGATGGCGGAACGAAGACGACCAGTTCACGCTGGAGCTTAATTGCCCTGACGGTCTTCCAGCGGTCATAGAACTGCCCGTAAAGGGCAAGGTTATCGTCCAGGAAGGTTGCGCTGAGAAGGTTTCGTCAACGCGCCGGGGTATTGCGTTGAAAGCACAGGGCCCGCGGGTTGTGCTGAGTGTCTCAAAATAGGCAATTCGATACGCATGTGGATTCTTGAAAAGGTCTGTTCGTTCCATCGTGGGCGAGCAGGCTTTTCTATGTTGGGTTTAAGTGTTGGCAATGTAGATGGTTGTACTGTCATCTTTTGCTGTACATATCCGTGAAGAGCGAGCATTGTTCGCACGTTGGGGCGGGATTTGCCCATGTCATTTGGGAATTACTGAGAGAGGGTCTTCTAATTGCCGATGTTATGTCTAGTGAGATTTCCAGAACACCAGTTTGTTGATTGTTGAGTATGGATTTGCATCCATTGTTTAATGAATAGAGTGAGAGGGTTTAAGACTTGGTGACCAAAATGCAAGAAGTAACCATGGAATACTACGATTGCGCAGTGAAGGCCACAAAGGACGTGTTTCAGCAGCTCTGCGGGCTTGAAATCCAAGGTTGCGATGGAGCGGAGGAAGACCTGACCGCTGATGGTGCGATCCTCGGAATCATTTCCCTGACTACAGACCGCTTCGAATGGAGCATGGTCCTTGGGATTCCCAAGGCTTGTGCAGTAGGCGTTGCGCAGCTGTTCGCCGGTTTCGAGATTGATTTCGAAAGCGAAGACATGGGCGACGCGATGGGCGAGGTGGCGAACATATTCGCCGGACTGGTGCAGCGCGAGCTGAATGCCAAGGGGCTTATCGCCGAGATATCGCTGCCGAGTATCATGCGAGGCCAGAATATCGTGATTCTCAGTAACGCCGACGATACCAAGGCGATGCAGTTCAGTTCCAATATTGGCAAGTTCTGGATGGCGATCGTGGCCGCCGAGGATGAAGAGGCGGACGCAACCGGCGAGCAGTCAGAAGCCTCCAAGGCAGTGGAAGTTCCCGTCGACCAGACCCAGCTCATCGTCGATTATATGACGCGGATCAAGGAGCTGGAAGGCGAAGTCGAGAAGTTCAAGGCCCAGTTTGCCGATCTGGAAAGCCAGTTGGCTTGCAAGGCGTAACGAGCTTCACCGCAGATGTTTTGTAAGCAAACATAAGCGAACAAGAAAAGCCCCCGGATTATCGGGGGCTCTTCTTATGGTCTATGCGAGCATTTTCGCAGGCGGTTATTTGGCAGCATGTCTGTTCAGGCCTGCAACTATCGCACGGACTGCGGCCTGGTCTATGTTGGTGTCTGCGCCCACGCCGAAGATCACTCCGTCATCCTCGAAATCCAGAGGCACGTAGGCTATCGCCTGAGCATCCGCGCCGCTTCCTATTGCTTGTTCGTGGTAGTTGCTTACGCTGAACTTTGGGGCGGGCAGCTTGCGGATGCATGCTACGAATGCCGATATCGGACCGTTACCGTCGGCTTCGAGCAAAATAACTTCGCCATCTACCATTATCTTCACCTCGCCATGAATCTGCGTGGGGTCGTTTTGGTCCGGGCGAGGCCAGTAGCCCAGCAGTTCATACGGTCCATCCGGGTTGACGAACTCGTTCTGGAATACATCGTAGACTTCCTTAGGAGTTACTTCGCGGCCGGTTCGTTCGGAGAAAAGTTGAACAGTCCTGCCCAGTTGCGGGTGCATGGCCTTGGGGGCTTCGATACCGTAATCCTGCTCCAGTACCCATGCTACGCCACCTTTTCCGGACTGGCTGTTGATGCGGATGAGGCTTTCGTATTCCTTTCCGACATCCTTCGGGTCGAGATGCAGGTAAGGCACCTTCCATCCCACCTGGAACTTATCCGGTGATTCGTTGTTGCGCAGCATGCCCTTGCGTATGGCGTCCTGATGCGAACCGGAAAACGCGGTGAACACATATTCGCCCGCATACGGCTGACGCGCGGGTATGGCGATGCCCGTCAGACGTTGGACTGTTTCGCCAATCTGTGTGAGGTTGCTGAAATCCAGGCCTGTATCGATACCCCGGGCTCCGAAGTTGCACGCGATCGTGACCAGGTCCACATTGCCTGTGCGTTCGCCGTGCCCGAACAGTGCGCCCTCGATTCGCTGCGCGCCGGCCAGCACCGCCAGTTCCGTGGACGCGACAGCCATGCCCTGATCGTTATGTGAGTGCAGAGAGATTATCACGTTCTGGGGGCAACTGAACTTTCGCAGGAACAGTTCTATCATATCTGCATAGTGATTGGGCGGGCGACGCTCGACGGTGGCCGGGAGGTTGAGAATTACGGGCTTTTCGGGTGTAGCTTTGCCCCATGCCTTCACTACCTGTTCGCAAATGTCCACGGCGAAATCGAGATCCGTATCGGTGAACTCCTCGGGGGAGAACTCCAGGCGGATGTCGCTGTCTGGCATTGCATCCGCCAGCCGCGAGGCCTGCTGAACGGACTTCACCGCCATTTCGATGGTCTGCGCCTGGTCCAGGTTGAACACCTGTTGCATGTGCAGTTGAGAAGTGGCTGCGTAAAGATGGACTATGCCGCGATCTATTCCCTCGAATGCCTCAAAAGTGCGGTCGATGAGGTGCGGCCGACATTGGGTCAGGCCCATTATGAACACATCGTCTGGAATGTGCCCATTTGTGATCAGTCCCTGTGTGAAGTTGAAGTCGTCTTCACTTGCCGACGGGAACGCCACCTCAATGTGCTTGAAACCGATCTCGCAGAGCATCTTGAAGTATTCGAGCTTCTGGTCTGGGTTCATCGGATTGGGCAGAGCCTGGTTTCCGTCCCGCAGGTCTACCGAACACCAGATGGGGGTTTCGGTGACAGTTCGCGAGGGCCATTGGCGATCCGGAACGTCAAATGGCGTTGGAATTGCGTATTTCGGAATGTCTTTGGTTTTATCTGATTCAGCCACGGTACGTACTCCTGTGACACAACTATGAACTCGTCGAGACGACTACCGGCGGATTCTGAAAGCTTTGTTTATACGGATGTTACGTGAATCTGCCGCCTGTATTAATATCAAGGCCCCTCAATCCGGCATGGGATCGCGGGGCCTTGAGAGTCTCGTGGGTTCCGCAATCCGTCAGCGCGCAAGAAGGGCCTCGATTAGTCGTAGGCCCAAATTGTGTCGCAAACGGATCATATCGATTTTCGTTCTCTTAACTTCCAACACTATAATATCGGCACGATATGCCATGTAACAAGGGTTATCGTGGAAAAATCCTGCGTATCACAACGCCAGAGACACATATTCTTGCCCGTCGGGTGTTTTCCACCAATCTGCAATCATTCGCTTGCCGTCTTTTGTGTCGCTGAAATCCACCTCAACGATCTTGGAAATAGCAGCCAGCGCCGCCTGCCTCAGTTCGCTGGAAGTAGTCTCATCTTCCATTTCGCCGATCGTGGCCTGCTGGTACATATAATAGACAACCCGTGAGTCGCTGGTGTTTCCCAGATATTCCGCCAGCATGATTTTCAGTTCAAGGGCGTCTTCGGCGCCGTCCGGCACGCGGTAGCTTTCGAACATCCTCAGCATTGGAATTGTTGCGGGCATTCCCTCCGCAGCCATTTCGTCAAGTACTTCGCATCTCTTGGCTTGATCCCATTCATTGAAGTGAGCGTAGATGAGAGCCGTGTGTTTTTCGAGGATCGCCAACTGCTCGCGCGAGGGGCCGATGCAACTGGCCACCATGCGTTCGAATTCCATCTCAGGAATTCCTGCATGGCGAACTATGCCGAGCAGGAATTTGTGCTCAGTCGGGTCCATTTGCCCGTCAATAGCAGCGGTCTGGACAAGCAGTTGCAGCATATCACGGACTTCGTCTTCGCCCTTTGGCACAGTGATGGAGGTGCGGTCTTCCTTCACCTGGCGGCAGAGTTCGTTGAAGTCTTCCTTGTTGATATCCAGTTTCTTGCGAAGTTCTTCGATGAACGTTCGTTCTTCTGGTGCAAGCTTTCCATCGGCAAGGGCGAGAACGATCACATTTCTCAGGCTAACGCCGGCATTGTCATTCATGGTCGGTCTCCACATTGTGAAAGGTGTATTGGAATTGTAGTCTTCCGGCAGTCGCATGTGAAGTGTTTGTCAAATGACGTGATACGCTCAGGCAAGATTCAACGATTCAGATGCGAACACAATGCAGACAGGGCGACGTGCCCGTAAGCACATCGCCCTGGTCTTCGCTGATAGCGCTTTTTTATGACCGCACTACCTGTTGCCCGCAGCAGACGCCTTTTCAGGCGGCTGGTGACCTCGCCAAACCGATTATTCTATCCGATTCCCTCAGGCGAGTCCGTCTCCCCGTAACTCTGGTGATTAACGAATAAGATTTATTGTGGTTTCGAGTCCCTTTAGCACATTCCCAAGTGTGTAGGGCTTCGAAATACATACGTCAAAACCGTTTGTGATCAGTTCGCTCTGTTGATTCTGTGAAGGCTCGGTAGCGGCCGCGATTATCCTGCAATCTTCCAGCGAGGAATGCTCTCGCATCTCCTTGCAGAGGTCGATGGCGTCGCTGGTGTTTCCGTCGACGTTCAGGATTATCACATGCGGCTTTGTTTGCTCCACTTGGACGCCCGCATTGAAGCTGGTTCCGGCGACCTGAACTTCGAACTGCTTGGAGTCGACAAGGCGTTCTGCAATTTCGCATGGAAGGGTGTCACCTACCACAAGAATGCGACAAGTGCCCGCGTCAATGTCGTCGAGTGGCATTTCGTGAGCCCGCATGAACGAGATAAGGTGATTGACGGGAATTCGCCGGTCACGGCTTCCGGGAATGCAATATCCACGCAGTTTTCCAGTGTCCACCCATTTGCTTACGGTTCTGGGAGACACGTGACAGAGGCGCGCTACGTCACCGGTTGTCATTACTGATTTCTGTTTTGTAGTTTGCATTGTGTTACCGGATAAAGCATGCATCGCCCGAGGTTTCGTTACTCACTTCCGCTGATATCTTCATCGGCTTGTGGCGGGATGGCTTTAGCAACGCGGGTAAAAAGATTGGCCAAAGTCCGCTGTGCGCGTATATTGTGCGTCTTCGACTTCTCGCGATTCGTTGAAGAAATGTTGCTCTCGCCGAGGGGGGCAAATGGGATTTTGAGGTAACTGTCGCCGCTTACTGCCCCAAACGCCTGCGGAAGGCCGGAAATCGTCACCTGAACGCGGATTTGTCGTGGATTTGCTGCAAATTGACCGAAATGTTCGCTGAAATGCACCTAAATGTGCAGATGATCATTAGTTGGAGGCTGTCTTGGACCTGTTATCTAATCTCAACGAACCGCAACGCAAAGCCGTAGCACATGTTGACGGACCGCTGCTCGTGCTCGCCGGTGCAGGATCGGGCAAGACCCGGGTTATCACACGCCGCGTCGCCAACCTTGTTCAGCAGGGCATTGCCCCGTGGCATATCCTGGCGATTACCTTCACCAACAAAGCCGCCGGCGAAATGCGCGAGCGAGTGGACGAACTCAACACGCCATCGGGCACTACCGTCTGTACGTTCCACTCTCTGTGCGCACGTCTGCTGCGAGAATTCGCAGACGCGGCCGCGCTTGAACCCAACTACTCCATCTATGATCGCGACGACCAGATCCGCGTTGTCAAATCGGCGATGAAACGCTTGGGAATATCAGCAGAGCGCATGCCGCCGACGCAAATACACTCGGCGATATCAAACGCAAAGAACGAACTGCTCACGGCCGCCAAGTATGCCGAGCAGGCTGGCGATTTCTACGCCCGCCACATCGCCCAGATATACACCGAATACGAGAAGCAGTTGAAGAGCAATAATGCGGTGGATTTTGATGATCTTCTATTGCGAATGGCCATGCTGCTGCGCGACAATGCCGAGATTCGCGACATGCTGTCGCAGCGATACCGCTATCTGCTGATCGACGAATACCAGGACACTAACCGCGTGCAGTTCATGATTGCCGACTCCATCGCACGCGGGCATCGCAATGTCTGCGTGACCGGCGATCCGGACCAGAGCATTTACGGCTGGCGTGGCGCGGATATCAGCAATATTTTGGGTTTCGAGCAGCAGTATCCCGGCGCGGAGGTGATCCGCCTGGAAGAGAACTATCGTTCCAGCAAGGCTATTCTTAATGGTGCATCTACGCTCATTGCACATAACTTGCTTCGAAAAGATAAGTCGCTGTGGACATCGCGCCCCGGCGGCGACGACGTGCACGTTGTCTACTGCGAAAACGAGCATGCCGAAGCCGACCAGATAGCTCAACGCATCACCCAAGCACACAAGGGCGGTTGCAGCTACGAGGACATGGCCATCTTCTATCGCGTCAACAGCCTGTCGCGAACCATCGAAGAAAACCTCCTGCGACACGGTATCCCGTATCGCATTGCTCGCGGCGTGGAATTCTATAATCGCAAGGAAATCAAGGACGCCATTGCGTACCTGAAGCTGCTGAGCAACCCTGTTGACGACCTCAGCCTCGTGCGCATCATAAACACTCCCGCCCGCAAGATTGGCGCTACCACCGTTAACCGCCTGATGGACTACGCACTGACTGCTGGCTGCTCGATGCTGGAATCCTGCAAAGACGGGGCCGCTGCCGGGCTCAAACCCGCCGCCGCCAAGCGCGTTGCGGCATTCGGCCAGATGATGGCCTCGCTCACCGGGGGTCTGGATCGTCCGGTGAAGGAGATTATGGAAGATATGCTGAAGGTCTCCGGACTGTCGGATGCTCTGAAGCGTGCTCACGAGGAAGAGGATTCTTCCGCATCGGCGAACGTGGGCGAACTGGTGAACACTGCGGCCCAGTTCGATCGCGCGACCGACGGCGGAACGCTGAGCGAGTATCTGCAACTGGTGAGCCTTGTTTCCGACGCGGATCACTTTGAAGGCGGCCAGGGCGCGGTAACGCTGATGACGCTGCACGCCGCCAAGGGCCTGGAATTCCCGCAAGTGTTCATGGCCGGCTGCGAGATGGGCCTGCTACCGTTCCAACGCGGCGGCGAGCCGATGTCGTGGGGAGGGGAGTCCGGCAATGACAAGCTGGAGGAAGAACGCAGGCTCGCGTTTGTGGGCATGACGCGGTCGATGGACAGGCTGACGATGTTGTGTGCGAGGCGGCGCATGGTTCACGGCCGCACTGAATCGAAGGTGGCATCTCTGTTCCTGGGCGAGATAGGCACAGACCTTGTGACTGTGGAGGACCTGGTGTCGGGGAGCGGTTCGTTTGACAACGCCAAGCGTCCGGCTCGCGGAGGTTTCTACGAAGACGCCGATACGCGAGCCGACATCGAGGCGTTGGATCGCATAGCCATAGAATCGCCATTCCCGTCGGAATATGAGTATCTGGCAGTGGGCAGCAGTGTGCAGCACAGCAAGTTCGGCCGCGGCCAGATCCGCAAGATAGAACAACCCTGGCCCGAAACGCGCGTAGAAGTAGTATTCGAAACCATGGGCCCCAAGCGCCTGAAACTATCCATGGCAAGACTCGAAGTCCTCGATTGACCCCGTTTCTCTAAATTAGGGACGGTGCCCTATTTAATGGAATTTAAAAATAGGGCACCGTCCCTAGTTTGTTAATCCGTTGAAATCAGTCGGCGTCTGCGGGCATCTGTCGTCATCTTCTGAGATTTGTCGGGGTCTTATGGCGGCTTGTCGCAATATGTCGGGATTTCGCATTGTGTTTCGTGCGCAACAAGTGTAAATCGGGCACTCCTACATTCGCGTTCAGGTCTGCTGCTGACCTGAATTCGGAGCAAACCGACCCAATACGCATAACGCGAGGCCGCCATACGATGCCACAGACGAACAAACAAGCGATGATCAACGCCATGGAGTGCACTCCCGCCGCCCAGAAGTGCCCCATATGGGAGATCGAGTTTCACCTCTACGATAAGTTCGGCGACGGCCGACTCGTGCTCGGGCATGAATTCGAAAAACTCTCGGCCGCCGAGCAGGAAGCCGCCTTGCATGCCAATGTCGATGTGATGTTAAGCGTGGCCGCCAAGCTGAACTTCGCAGCCGTCACCACCATCAGCGGATATTGGGAAGTCGCACCCGGCGTGCCCGCTTATTACTGGCTGCCCAAGGATGCCCGCGACGAGTTTCTGCGATTGCTGAGAAAGACCGGCGGTGACGATCTGTTCATCGTGGCCGAGGCCAGCGCCTGTGTGGGCATGCCCGGTGCGGCCAACTATCTCGACTTCAGCTACCTCCTGTACGATGACCCCGATCAGATAGACGTCATGGCCGCCCAACGCCTGGCCGCCGGTATCGAGCGTATCGGCGTGCTGGCCGACATGGGCGTCGATGCCGTTATGGACGCTTGCGACGTAGCCGACAACCATGGCGTGTTCTACAATCCCGAGCATTTCGACCGCTTCTTCCTCCCGTATCTGGCCAAGTGGGCCGCCGCCGCACGCGCGGCCGGGTGTTACTCCATCCTGCACACCGATGGCAATATCAGCGACATTATCGAAAAGCTCGCCGCAACACCTCTCAACGCTCTGCAAGCGCTGGACCCGATTGCAGGCGTGGACATCTACGCCGAAGCCGAGCGAGTCCGCGGCCGCCTGTGCCTGTGCGGTAACGTGGACGTAGGCGTGATCCACTTCGGCCCGGCCGCCAGGGTATGCGAAGAAACCACAAAGCTGTGCGAATTTTTCAACCCCAGAGGCGGATTCGCCCTGGGCGCCTCCAACGCAGTATTCCAAGATTGCCCCGCAGAAAATTACCAGGCAATGATAGACGCCTGGGAAAGCTGCGGCCGCTAAAATTGCAGATTGACAGCGGGCTTGGGCGTCGATTTTTGGTGGCACTCACTTGGATGCGTGGAAAACTGCGGCCGCTGGGTGGCATGTCGACACACGGCCGTATCGTGGGTCGCCATGGTGTCGGCTGCATCCTGCAATCATGGCGACCCCCAAAAAGGTGTCGCCATGGCACCCGCCATGCCATCCGCCTTCAATCTCGGATTCAAACTTCTTCTCTGTGTGGTCAACTGGCATTGTGCTACTCCGACTTTCGTTTGTTACGTATTCCAAAGGGAACGTGAACTGCTGGAATATTTGATTCCTTCAACTCGAGATGCGTGAGTTGATCATCGAAGAAGATGTGGGGCCGCAGTTGCTCCAAGACCCGCTTCTTCTCAATCCCCCCCAGGAAGAAGGCTTCATCAGGTTCAACGCCCCATTTTCGCAGTGTTGTAATGACTCGCTTGTGTGCTGGGGCATTTCGGGCTGTCACAATTGAGATACGCAAATTGCGTTTGTAAGAGGAATCTTGTTCATGAAGCTTCCGCTCATAGTTCTGGAAGAACGAGAGCTTCTGGAAGAGGTCCTTCAGCGGACCTTGCATCAGAGGGATGTCAGCCTTCTCGGTTTCATGCTGTTGGAAGAGGCCAAGCTCCTCTTTTTCGGCATATACCTTTTCCGCTTCATCGTCAGCAATCACACCATCGAAGTCGAACGCTACTCGCAGCTCTGTGTCGTTTGGATCGTCTTCGATCATGCCGCCAAGCACGATGCCAGCAGGAAAGCCCTTGTCAACAGCAGTCTTCACGTCTTCATAGTTAGCAGACAGGAAGAGGGATACATTGAAGGGGCCAATGTACTTGTAGGGCAAGTGGCCATTCAGAAATGCTGCCCTTGTAATTCCCAGTTTGTGGTGCTCAATAGAGTTGAAGATACGAAGACCCGAATCGGGGTTATTCTGTGACAATAACACGACCTCTACGGGCTGAGTGCGTTCATGCAGGGTATTCAGGTGGAGAAATCGCCGGATGAAGGGGAAGGCGGGGCCTTTTTTCAATGCGATATCTTGGCGTGCTCGCTGGATCTCACGGTACTCCTTCAATCCTGAACGCTGAAATACTGCCTCTTCTTCGCTCAGGTCAAACAGAGCACTGGAAGACACCGCCACGACTAGCTTCCGTTCAATTGGATACGCCATATTCCATGCCTCCCCGCACACACCGATACTTGCCTGCCACCTCTGCGCAGAAGCACGGCGGAGCAATGTTTGATTGCGTGATCTTCTCTTGCAGTTCGACACTGTTTTCTACGGTGATCAACTAGCATCATTCAGCTCCCCAGACGTTCGCCGTCCTGGCATCATACATATGGACTTCGCATCGAAACTGGTTTCTAATCGATTCGATATGCCCTTCGTCAACCGTTGAGTAAACGCCAATGAAAACGTCCTCTATGTGATCCCTGTTTTTGCTTGGTGTTGCAGCCCTATTGATTGCTGCGACAATATGGCCATCAGAGTTCCCAAAGTTGAATCCAAATGTAATCAGAGCTCCGCCAATAGAGCAAAGGCTTTCGTAGCAGTGCGTGAGATACTGATTGTGCCGAATATGAGTGAGTTTCTCTTTGTCGTCACCAGCCGTTACAAACACAGGGTAGTTCTTGGCCTCTATTCGCTGTCTTATCTTTTCCAACAGATTATGATTCTTCCTATATTGTTCCTTTATGACGTTGGTGCCCGTATCGAAAAGATGCAATGCGCCGTGCAGGTAGTAGGTATTCTGTATCTCTTTGTATGGGCCCCATACGAGTTCACTGGATTCAATCTCACGTTCAGGAGAGTTGTCAGATTCTCCATACCCAAACCCATCACTCGGCTTTCCCAAGCTCTCATGGTTGCGCATGATCACCCAATAGAGCAGAATGTCATAGTTTGTTGTGAATATGCTGTCTGCGGAGTTCAAGAATGCGGCGCAGGCTTGGTGCTGTCCTTCTTGAATCGTGAAGACATGTTCAGGATGCAATTGTTCGATTGCATCAATCAGGCTGGATTTGAGCGATTCACTTGCTTCAGCGATCTTTGGCTCCAGCTTGGGATCCTCACTGAACACCTCGGCCAGTTCGCGGAAGTTGTCAAGCTGCTGCATGATCAGCTCAAAATTCTTTGTGTTGATAATGGCAAACAGCTTCTTCAGTATTTCGTTATCAGTGTCGTCGACAAATCGGCTCAGTGCATTATATGAGAATATCTCAGAGTTGTACGCCATGCTGAAGCCGTTTCCAAGCAGCAAATGCTTGCTGTGTTTCTTCTTATCAAGATACTCAATTACATCGTCATAGGATTTCAGGGCCATTCTATGCCTCCCCTCGCAAACGGATATTGTCCGTCACTGCGTTGAGCATGTCGTAGCAGTGTTCGATTGCTTGATCTTCTTGTATACCCATTCGATTAGTCCCTGTTTGTGTTGGATTCGTTGGGGCCGGTCATGGCGGCCCGCAATTGGTCCTTTGCCTTGTCGATGTATGGCAGATGGCCTCCTTCGGGGCTGCCATCCTGTTCCCACAGTTGTTTGGCCAACTTGTCGACGTTCTCTGCCAGAATTCGCGTCTCGCGTTCGTGCCGTTTCTCCAACTCTCCCATGCCGACGTGTTTGGAAGCAGACTCGACGGCGCTGGGATTAACATTGTGGCATCGGCAGTAGGCTTCTGTGAAAGATGCGATCTGGGCACCTATAGCCCGGATGTGCAATGCACACTCCCACATGGCCACAAGGAATAGCCAGTATAGCAGGTCTGGTTTATTGTTAACCTGCTCAAGACACTCCTCGTACTGTCGCTCGCGTCTGTCTTCACCTTGGTGAAGGTATTGCGTGTAAAAGAATACGTCAATGAGTCGCTTTCGTGTGAAATTCATGCCTCCCCATGATGGAGCCGAAGGCAAACTGAGCTTAGAATTGAGTTCTTGCCTGTATTCCTCGACAGCACCCTCGACCCATTTGCCGAGAGGATGCGGTTTGATGGTCTCCGCGAATACCTTTGTGGCCTTCATGAAGTTGCCAGGCTCTTTGGCCATGCAGAGTCGACGGAATATCATGACGAAGGAACGGATTTCATCTTCGGACATGGCCGTTTTCACGGTTATGACGTCACCGGCAGTGCAAACCGTACCAGGCTTCTCAGCCATAAAGCTGGCGGCATCCATCTCACGGAAGTCTCGCGAGAAGTAGGACAATACCTTCAGATCGTCTTCCGGAATAACGATGTCATCGATAATGATGTCTGGCTTTGGTGCAAACATGAACTCGACATCATGCTCCTTCGCACCGGCCGGCAGCATGACAGTATTGGGATCTCCCGTGATCGCCGGCCCCATGCTGATGGGCGTCATTTCCTTGCCGTCTTCGTCTTCGAAGTAGAGAGGAACGCAGAACCAGTTGACATCCTCGTGTCGTAAATGGATCGTGCTCAATTCAGTCTTCGAGCATTTCTCTTCTTCGAACAAGTGGCGGAATTGCAGCATCTCCCGATGGGTACCACCGTCTCCCAGATCGTACGTTGCTTCTACTGTTGCCTTCGTTACGGGATCAAGAGTGTCGGTATCCAGCCGCAGATCCCGGTCCTTGGGTTGACCGTCGCGAGTGTCTATATAGCGTATCCGCCAGAGCAGTAGCACGATTATGCTTCCCCTCGTACGTCGATCTTGCCCGTCACCGCTGCGGATATTAGGGCGGAACGGTATTCGATCAGCCGCTCAATGGCAGTGTCTACCTTTCTCATACTTGGCCTCGTTTCTTGCTATCACGGGATGTGTATTCCTGGGAGTCGCAGGGCAATTGTCTTCGATACTCGCCAGCGGTTCGGGAAAGCTGTCAAGTTGGACGCCTGACTAACCGCACCCCGAAATGCACCCA
>CBDUQP010000022.1:0-31505 GCA_965369385.1 uncultured Phycisphaerales bacterium | reverse complement strand
GAATCGGGGGACGCCTTACCTATTAAACGCTTCGGAATTGCGAATCGGCGGTTTTGGGGAGTCGTGATTGGTGGTTTGTTTGTTTGCGCGTGGCACGTGGTGTGTGGCAGTGCGTCTTTGATCCGTCTCGCCCACGAATCGGGGGACGCCTTACCTATTAAACGGGACGGAGGACGGAGGACGGAATCGCGGAATCGGGCGGAATCGGGGGAGGAATCGGGGGACGCCTTACCTATTAAACGCTTCGGAATTGCGAATCGGCGGTTTTTGGGAGTCGTGATTGGTGGTTTGTTTGCGCGTGGCACGTGGTGTGTGGCAGTGCGTCTTTGATCCGTCTTCGCCTACGGCTTGCGTCTTCGCCTATAGCTTTGTCGTCACAAGTCGTCGCGACAAGGCGCAGTCATATATCTACATACTGACCACGGCTGGGGATTTGGATGCGGCCAATTTGGCGATAAATATTTTCGGTGGCTGAATTACGCAACAAACTTCCAAAAGCGTTGCATTTGTTGCGTGTTTTGGCCCAAACTTCAGCTTGCACGTTTGCATTGCAATCTTATGAAACAACAACACTTACGCCTCCGCAAGAACGCCAGATCATGGAAATTTGGTTTACGCAACACCTCTGAAAGCAAAAATCCCAAAGTATTTGCAGAATCCGAGCCGCCTGCGGCTTCCACTACAGAGTAACGACGTTCAAATCATTAGAATTTACTCGCAGTTAATTACACCAACTCCCATGGGCGTTATCATTCGAATACGAGGCGGAATCTGCTGTTGGGCGTAGTGCTTATTTGGATTGCTCCGGACTCGGGGTCTATGATGTGCTTGGCGTCCATACCGCTTGCAATATCCGTGATCTGAACGGTTCGCCACTTGGTGCAGCAGCATATCTCACAATCGCCGCCTTTCAGACTGGCGATCTCGGCTTGGGTAACCCGCTCGTCTTGCCAGGTGATGTCCACTTCGAACGCGCCTCTCGCCTTGAGGCCCTTCACGCAGCCATCGGCCCAGGCGGCAGGTAACGCGGGCAGCAGGCGAACTATTCCGCGGTGACTTTGCAGGAGCATTTCGGCTACCGCGGCGCTGGCGCCGAGCGCTGCTTCTATCTGGAACAGGCGAGGAACGTTGAATGTCCACGTGAGCCCGGCCCCGGCTGTCAGCAGGTTGCAGAATGACATCTTCGCCAGTCCGCCGAGATGTTGCAGGGCGTTATCGCCATTGCCAAGCCGCGCGTGGAAACACGCTGCCTGCGAACAACTCCACCCCATGTATTCTTGCAGGCCCTTTTCTTCGCGAAGCCGGTTCGCCGCAGCCGCCGCTTTCATCAAATCCGGCGTCAATTCCTCGGTGAACTCATCGCCGGGGAACAGGGGATAAAGATGGCTGAAGTGCCTGTGTTTGGGTTGCTCTTCAAACGGTTCGGGCCACTCCTTCAGTTCGCCCGTTTCGGCGATGGGGTATGGCAGCACGTTGTCATGCAGGTCTTGCCACAGGGGCCAGAGTTCTTCATCGATCCCCAGCTCCCTGCCGCCTGCCAGCAGGTGGCGGGTGACTTCGCGGACCAGGGCGGTGTCCATGGTGGCATGGATGTTCATGCCGAACCCGTTTGGCGGGGCGTTTTCCGGCGAGTGTGACACGCCGCCCACATAATAGCCGTCTGCGTTCTTAACGAGGAAGTCTCTGTAGAACAGTCCCACTTGCTTTATGAACGGGTAGGCGTGGTTGGCTAGGAAATCGCGGTCGAGCGTGAATTCGTAGTGTGTCCAGAAGTGCTGGGCGATCCACGCGGCCGCCCCAGACCACATCGGCCCCTGCCCGGTCCACATCATTCCATCTCCGCCGCAAACGGTATAGAACAGAATGCCATCAGCGCCTGCGATGTTCTTCGCGAGCATCCTGCCGACTTCCACGAACGATTCCATCTGCCGGAACAGCGCGTCGTTGCATTCGTCGAGGTTGGTGGGGTTGCACAGCCACTGGTTCATCTGGATGTTCTCGTCCAAGTGCCAGTCGGCATCCCACTCCGGCTCGAAGTGGTTATTCCAGATGCCTTGCAGGTTGGCCGGCCGCCTGCCTGCCCGGTTGCACGCCATAATCAGATAACGCCCCATCTGGAATACCTGCTCGAAGTATTCATTGGCTCCGTGGCCATCAGATGCCTCTGTGACAAGGGCAGGCGTCTCGGTGCGGCCGCGAGGCTTGCCGTCTGCCAGATCCAGGTTCACGCGGTTGAACATGCTGCTGTGTTCTTTGCAGTGTGCGGCGCGGATTTCAGCGAAACCCCGGCCGGTGGCGGCGCGCATTTTCTCGTCGCACAGTGATGCCGCATCGTGCGGGCCCTTGCCCGCTTCCACCGTGATAAGCAATGTGAGTTCGGTTGCGTTTTCGATTCTCAGCGAAGTCGAATCATGTTTGGCGCAACTTGCTTGCGGGCCGACTACAGTGGCATCGGCTCGCAAGGCTGATACCACACCTTCGTCGAATTTGCCGTCGATTGCGATTTGTTCGTCACCTGCGGCCGCGGTCCAGGTGTATTCGTCCTGATCGGCTCGCACGAATGTGATCTTCCCGCTTACCGGCCGCGTGGCTGACATTTTGAAGACGATCACATCTTCACCTGCCGGAATGAAGCATTCCTGGCGGATCGTGTTGTCGGATACGCGGAATGTGGTCGTCGCGATACCGTTTTCCAGGTCAAGGCATCGCCGGTAGTCGCTCGCAGCGTCGCAGCCGTCGAGTTCGATCACGATATCGCCGAGTGGCTGAAATGAGTTCGTATACCCGTTGTAGCTGTCGAACGGGCGATCATTCCGCGGCATAACCTCCATGGTCATGTTCTCGGCGTAATTGCGGTTTGCCTGCTCGCAGTCGCCTCGCAGCATCATCTGTTGCGATTCGCGCACGAAGCTGCTGTAGTCGCGGTCGATCGTTCCGAGGTTATCCCGCCAGAAGTCCACGTGGTTGAGTGCGCAGATGAGTTTGCCTGGAAGTCCATAAAGCATGGCGGCGGAGATACCGTTGCCGAGGGGAAGTCCTTCGACCCAGTCATCGGTGGGTTGGTTGAATGAAGCCAGCATGTATGGTCGCCTTCAATTAGTTTTCCAACATCATGCCGACAACTGCCCGGAGCGCGGCATTCTACCGCAGTCAGCCCCAAATGCAAGTACAGACCCGGAAAATGAGCAATCGCATGCCCATCTGGCTCGTTGGCGCCGGATGGGGGTCTACTGGATGTGTTAGCTTGAAACTGCTGGGTTTTGCGGGTATAAGCGGACCTTTGCCACAGGCACTCTGATTGCTCCGGGCGGATTGGTCCGCTGCGGGCTTTCGGCGAGTGCAACGCCCAGTAAGAAAGATAATAATGCGATACAGCAAGCTGCTCATACCGACCATCAAGGAAGTGCCCGCAGAAGCCGAGATTCCCTCACACCAGCTCATGCTCCGGGCCGGATACATCCGCAAGCTCGCCAGCGGGACGTACACGTACCTGCCGCTTGGCTGGCGGAGCATCCGCAAGATTATGGAGATCGTGCGACAGGAGATGGACGCAGCCGGCGCTCAAGAGATTATGATGCCGATCCTCCAGCCGATTGAGCTCTGGGAGCAAACCGGCCGCGATGTTGCTTACGGCGAGACTCTGCCGCGTTTCACAGATCGCCACGGACGCCAGAACGTTCTAGCTCCCACAGCCGAAGAGGTGGTCACGCACCTGGCTGCGGGCGAGCTGCATTCGTACAAGCAGCTTCCGGTGAATCTGTACCAGATCAACACGAAGGTCCGCGACGAATTTCGGCCGCGATTTGGCGTGCTCAGAAGCCGTGAGTTCATCATGAAGGATTCCTACAGCTTCCATCTGAACGCCGAAGATCTCGATATCGAGTATCGCAAGATGTACGAAACTTACTGCAGGATTTTCGAGCGTTGCGGCGTGGAGTATGTCGTGGTCGAAGCCGAGTCGGGTGAGATGGGCGGCAGCGGGTCGGACCAGTTCACCGTGCCTTGTGATAACGGTGAAGACGTGATCGTGTACCTGAAAGATGGCAGTTACGCAGCCAATATCGAAAAGGCGCCCGTAGATGCACCGGCGGCCGATGATTCACTTGCGGCGAAGCGTCAGGAAGTTCGCGATGTGGTAGAGGTGCCCACGCCTGGCGTAGGCACGATTGAAGCGGTGTGCAAGTTCATGAGCACCAAGCCGCACAACATGATCAAGACGCTCATCTACATGGCCGGCGACGATGTGATTGCCTGCCTCGTGCGCGGCGATCATGAGCTGAACCCGGAGAAACTCACACAGGCCGTCGGCGGCAAGCATATTGAGCCGGCAGATGAGAAGACCGTTGAAGCGGCCACCGGCGCAGCGGTCGGTTTTGCCGGCCCGATCGGTCTGGCGGATCGCGTGAGCCGCGTTTTTGTGGATCATTCGGTTGCCATCATGGTGAAGGGCACCAGCGGTGCGAACAAGACCGATTGTCACGTGAAGAACGTCGTGCCCGGCCGCGATTTTCCGCTGGATGGCGATAAGACCATCGTCGAGGACATTCGCAACGCGGTCGAAGGCGATACTCTCAATGGACAGCAGTTGCTGTTCCGCCGCGGGATCGAAGTTGGCCAGGTATTCAAGCTCGGCACCAAGTACAGCAAGAAGCTTAATGCGACGGTGCTGGACGAAGACGGCAAGGAATGCCCGTGTGTGATGGGGTGCTACGGTATCGGCATCAATAGAATACTCGCATCGGCTATTGAGCTTGGCAATGACAAGGACGGCTGCATTCTGCCTGCCGCCATCGCTCCGTTCGAGGCCGAGGTAGTACCGCTAAATAATGATAAGCCCGAAGTTCAGCAGCAGGCCGACCGCATATACAACGAGCTTCTCGCCGCCGGTGTGGATGTTCTGCTGGATGACCGTGACGCGCGGCCGGGAGTGAAGTTCAAGGACTCCGATCTCATCGGGATTCCGCTGCGGATAGTCGTTGGCGAGCGCGGGCTTAAGGAAGGCCAGGTCGAAATCAAGCGTCGCACCGATGACAAGGCCGAGATGATCGATGTCGCCGATGCGGTGTCGACGGCTATCGAGATCGTTACCGAACTCAAGAAACCCAAGGTTTTCGGTAGTGGCAGATAACACAACCAAGCCGCGCATGAGCCGGGAGCAATATCGGCAGGAGAAGCGCCGCCGCAAGGTCGAGGCTCGCAACAAGTACCTGGACTACATGGGATACTTGTGCGTGAGGGCCTGTGTGGGCGTCCTTGTGCTCATTCCCCGCTGGCTGGCGTATGGGCTGTGCAAGGTGCTCGGCTGGCTGATGTACCATCTCATGAAGCGGTTCGGGCGCACTGCGAGAGACCAGTTGCGGCAGAGCTTCCCCGACTGGTCCAATCGCGAGGTTCGCAGGGTCGCCAAGGCATCGATCCAGAACATGGTTTGCATGGGGCTGGAAGTGTTCCTGACACCCCGACTCATCACGGCGTTGCGGTGGCGGCGATATGTGACGAACCGGAACATGGAAGAGACCATTCGGTTGCTGATCGAGCGCAAGAGTCCGCTGATTCTGGTGACCGGGCATTTCGGGAATTGGGAGGTGGCTGGCTATTATACCGCCATGACCGGTCTGCCGACGAATACCGTTGCCAGGCGTCTTGATAATCCCTACCTGAACGATTTGATCTTCTCCGTGCGAGAGCAAGCAGGCCAGCGGATGATCTACAAAGTTGGTGCAGCCGAGGGCGTCCAGGAGGCGCTCGGGCGAAACGAAGCTGTCTCGATGGTGTGCGATCAGGATGCGGGCGGGCGGGGGATGTTCGTTGATTTCTTCGGCCGCCCGGCCAGCACATTCAAATCCATCGGGCTTATGGCGATGCAGTTTGACTCGCCCATCGCGGTGGTCTGCTGCAAGCGGTTGGGATGCAGGTTCCGGTTTGAGGTGTTCACCCAGCGAGTGATACATCCTGCCGAGTGGGCCGGCCAGGACGATCCGCTACGGTGGATAACGCAGGAATACACATCAGCACTGGAGCAGGCAGTTCGTGAGAATCCAGAGCAGTACTTCTGGGTGCATCGTCGCTGGAAACATCAGCCGAAAGTTCGTAAAGCGGCAGATTGATCCGCCTGCGTGCTTGCTCCCGGCCACTGTATTGCAGATGTGTGAAGAGTTACGAGTTTCGTGTTCAGCCAAACCGAGACAGTTTACGCCGCTGCGAACCGTACGCCGATCAGCAGTTGGCCTTCAGATGTCAGGCATCCGCGGTCAACACGAACTACTGTCGCGCTTACCGAACCGTTTGCCACGTGATTCAGGCTGCGAAGCGGGAACTGGCTCATGTTCAGTTTGACGGCTTGCCCTGCGTGGACGGGCGTATTCGGTGGTACGCTCATGAGCATTCCGTTGGCGGACACGTCCATGCTGCGGGCGGGAATTTCTCGCTGGGTCGGTCCATGGTGGAACTGTACGCTCGTTGCGAGCGGGAATCTTTGGTATTGTCGTCTGTCGCTCTTTACGTCTATTTGAGCCATTCTACGTCTCCTCTTCTGGATCCCACCCCGCAGTAACCTTATCGGACGAAATGGCCAAGGAGTTATATAGATTATTGCGACTGTTGCGGTAGTGCACAGAGACTGCATATGAAATGCATATAAACGGTACCCGCGTTGAAATGTCTCACCAGAACGTGTATCAATAGTCTATGTAAGGAATTATATGAACCGGGCGATTCGCGGGTAGGTGTTTCCACGATTGCGAATCCAACTGTAACAGGAGTGTGTTTTAAGTGCTTTGTTTGAAAACTATTATGTTGTTCTCCAAGCGAATGCGTGCCTTATGCGCGGCCTTGTGTGTGACTATTGTTCTGGCGAGCGTTGCTCAGGCGCTTGCCTCTCAGCCGCATCAGACGCTCCAGGCGATGGCGACTTTGGAGATTTCCGCATATCGCAGGGAAAAAACTCGCGCGGTGCTCGCTATGCAGGCCGTCGATGTTCGCACGGGCAAAACGCTCATCAGCATACGCAAAGATGAACTGCTTATCCCCGCCAGCAACCAGAAGATACTGAGTGCAGCATTTGTGCTCGCCAGGTTCGGTGCGGATCATAAACTCAAGACTAAGCTGGCGTTAACGGAAGATATGGATGTGGTGGTCATGGGCGGGTTTGATCCCATGCTTGGCGATCCCGTCTACTGCAAACAGAAGAAGAGAAGTGTTTATGCTGAACTCGATAAATGGGTGAAGCAGCTCAAGATCCTCGCCGCCGGCCGGGTTGTTCGCAATATCTTAGTCGAGGTCACACCAGGCCGACCGGGTTTCAGGCATCCGGATTGGCCCCAACGCCAGAACCACACGCACTACCAGGCACCGGTCGCGAAGGCCAACTTCCATAACAACAGCTATGGCGTCTTCTTCAAGGTTGCCGGTGGCAGGGTGAAAGCCAGGATTCGCCCGTATAGCCGCCTGGTGAAGTACCGAAGCTCGCTGAAGGTTGGCAAGAAGCACTTGTGGGACTTGCGGCCGAGCGATGACGATTCCCAAGTGCGACTGCGAGGCACGGTGAAGGGCTCCACGCCGAATTCGCCCATGTACGTAGCCGCCAATAACCCGCCGATGCTGCTTGGCAGGACGCTGGCCGACCGGATGCGCCGAGCGGGAGTTGAATTCGCCGGCAGGGTGGATGTTATTGCTTCGGACAAGATCGCCCGCGAACGGCTCCAGATTGTGAGCGCTACCGAAACGCCGCTCGCCGATGCCATCGGCCGGGCCAACCGCGACAGCCTGAACATGGCCGCCGAGAGCCTGATGCTGGCAGCGGGTGACGGCACGTGGGCCGGCAGCGCGAGGATAATGTCCGATACTCTCACGAAGGAATATGCACTTGCGCCGGGGAGTCTTGTGGTTAGCGACGGGAGCGGGCTTTCTCGCAAGAATCGCGTGACACCGGCAGCGATGGCGACGATCCTGCGAGCCCTTGCACGTCGCGCTGACGCCGAGGTGTTTGTGGGCTCGCTTTCGGTTTGCGGGGTGGACGGTACGCTGAAGAACCGCATGCGATCCAAGCGATATCGCGGGCGGGTGGCGGCCAAGACGGGTTACATTCTTCACGTGTCATGCCTCAGCGGTTACGTGCTGGACAAGTCCGGCAAGCCGGCGATAGCGTTTTCGATAATGGCCAACCGCATCCGCGGCAGAGTAGCCGGCGCCAAACGCATGCAGGAAAGAATCTGCCGGGCAATGGTAGATGCAATAGATCGCTGAGTTTCGATGGGGCCGCCACCCATTTGATTCGCAAAAACGGGGATCGAGCGAAAATGGGGACTGTCCCGATGTTGGGACTGTCCCCACTTTCGCGTCGTGCGCTATCTACCGCAAAAGCGGGGATCCCGATGTTCTTCGGGACCTGCCGGCGGGCAGGCCCAGGATTGGTACAGTCCCCGTTTTTGCTATCATTCCGGGTCCGCATCGCACGCAGGCGTTGATACGGTAGGTCTTCGGTACTGTCTTGGCGAGACGCCCACTCGCTTCTTGAATAGCTTTGAGAACTGTGCCACATCATCGTAGCCGAGTTCCTGCGATACCTGCGTGACGGTCGTTCCACCTCCCGCGAGCCTTCGGATGGCGAATTGCATTCTGCAGGAGAGTATGTAGTCGTGAATCGGCCTGCCCATATAGCTGCGGAACAGGCGTCTGAAATGCGTGGGGGAAAGATGCGCGAGGCGAGCTAGCTCATCAACGCAGCGATTCTTCTGCGGGGCATTTCGGACCATCAATGCGATCTGCTCGATATCAGTCTGGTGCGGGTTGTCCAGGTCTGGATGCCGGTTCTGGTCGATCAGAATGCACACGAGTCTTTCCAGCAAGAGGACGGCTTCGCCATGACGCTGGGGATCGTTCTCCTGAATGATATCGATCAGTGTGGTCATCAGATCACCAAACAGCTTCGGATGGCGAACGTAGACGAATCCCTGTTCTGACAGTGGCGTCAGGCCTGTTTCGACAATTCGCCGAGCCCTGGGGCCATAGAAGGTAACGAAATTCTGAGTCCATCCGATCTTGTTGGTGGGCCCGTACTGATAGGTGTGATTTGGATTATGCCAGTATGCGGTGGGACGGTCCAGCACGATGCGCGAGCCGTTGTTAATGGACCAGTACATGCTACCTTCGGAAATGAACTCAATGGAGAATGACGATCGTCGCCAGTCCAGATGGTCGCGGTAGTTCTCCACTCGCATCCCATATCCGAATTGAATGTCGTTGAAATACGTAGGGTTCATAGTGTCGCCCTGATAGGGATAGATATGACAAGTTATTGGTCGAACATGCCATTGTGCCTAATTCATAAGGCCTATAGAATCATAGACAATGGTAAGGATATGTCAAGTGGCTGTCTTATTGCCGATTTGCGTCATGTCGTGTGCCCCTCAATTGCGGGCTGTTCTACAGGGCAGTACTTACCTTGCTTCAGCCGGTTAGGCAGAGACTGATATCGCTTGTGTTTAGCTGAGGCGATTGGCACGAGGAGCTTGACATATAGATTGGATGGCAGGCGAGGGCGCACATCATTGTAGGGTCGGTGAGATTGCAGGATGGATTTGTAAGTCACGCAAGGAGGCAAGTTAGTGCAGAGGGAAACACGAGTTTCCCCGAAACGAGAACAGGAGATACATATGATTAAACGAATGGCAATATTGTTACTGGCTGTGGCGGCTGTGACAGTGGTTGGTTCCTCGGCGCAGGCCGTGCTGGTAACCAATGGCGCTGCCACGGTTTTCGACCACAATTTCGAGGCCGACACCGTCGGGGCGTATCCACCGGCACCATTGTGGGACGCTATAACTCCTCCCCTCGACCCAGGGGATGTGTTAATGGTCACAGATTCGGCGACCCCCGGTGCCTATGAAGGGTCGAACTACCTGCAACTTACTAGATATAGCAAAGCGCTTGTGGCGGCAGTCTTCGATTCACAGACGAGCGGAGTCGTGAGCATGACAGCCGCGATCTATGTCGCAGACGACCCATCGATCACTGGCTCATTCAGCGAATACGGTTCAATCGCGTTCTATAACGCGGAATCCAGTACTTTCGGACCGGGGATCATTTTCGATCCCAACAACGGCAGCATCAAGGCTGGCGCCGGTTGGGCGACAACGGGCGTGTCCTTCATTCCGGATGCATGGAATGAGGTTCAAATTGACTATATCCCCAATGCTACCACTATGACTCTCACCGTCAACGGGGTGTCCTCGGTCGAAAACATTGCGACCGCCGTGTCATCTGTCGGTAGTATCAGATTCGGTACCGGCCCGAGCGGGTCCGGAGCGACGATGTATGTTGATGCGGTACCTGAGCCCACGACAATGTTGCTGCTGGGGTTCGGTGGTGTTGCCACAATGTATCGCAGACGGAAGTAGGCGAGTTGTCATCGCCGAGAATTTGTAGACGCTGACCTGCTGCCGTCAGCAGTTCTGCAAATCCAGCGAAAATTGTAGCGAGAAGTAAGCGAAAATTGGGATCCCGTTTTCGGTGCCACAGGTCCCGAAGAACATCGGGATCCCTTTTCTCGTGTATCGCGCGACGGATAATGTTGCATTCGCAATGATTGTCATGGCTGTTGCTGTTCGGGCCGAAGGTCCGATGGGAAGTTAGCCGGGCGGTAAGCCGCGGTTTTCATCGCGGCGCAGCCCCCGGATAAATGCTCCCCCCACAAGCCCGCCGCGAAGGGGCGGGAGGTGCAGCCGCGAATGGGTCAGGGATCAAGAGCGGGATGTCTATTCTTTTCGGAGGCGCAAGGAGCCAATAAACATCTCGCTTCTCCAGCTTCTCTTCTCGGTCAGTTGCCGCGTTATCTGGCATCTGTCTCTATAAGCGTTTCTCTTGTCGATTGCCGTGCCTCGCTTTGCGACTCGTGGCGGAGGATGCCCTTGGAGTCCAGGTAGGCTTCGCAGCGGGTCATCATGCCTGCATCATTACTGTGGCCGTCGAACTGAAGCGTCAGGAACGGTTTTTCAGAAGCCGTGCGGATGAAGTGTTTGATGTACGAATCCGGACCGCACTTGAAGTTCGTGATGTAGATTATGTGCAGGTTGGGATGGTCCTTGACTATCTTGGCGGCCGCGATAATCCGGCGTCCGAGATCCCAGAACATGTTATCGTTGACATCGCGAATGTCGACTTCGTCCACAGGCATGAAGTCCAGTGGAATGCAATTCACCCCGTATTGCTCCCTGAGCTTCTGCGCTACCGAAAGGTTCATGCCCGCATCGTGTATGTTGTATGGTCTGCCAAGGAGAACCACTCCCGGCGCCCCGCTTTGCGCAAGAGTGTCAATGGCGTCGGCCCCTGCGGAAAGCAGCTTGGTGTTGAACGTGGCTTGGGTTTTCTGTGCGGCAAGAAGAGCCTTGTGAACGGTTGCTTTCTTTACCCCATATTTGCCGAAGCATTGGAAAAGTTCGTGGACCACGATTTTGTTATTCTCGCGGAATCGCACAGTGGGTGTCATGAATTTGTGCGCGCAGCCCTCCAACATCGGGGCGTTGCGGGTGACGAACGGTAGCGTCTGGTGCCACGGGCACACGTGCGAGTGAGTATGCATCCAAGGCGTTGCAAGCGACAGAACGTTCGGCACGAAGATGTGGTCTATGTCGTGACGATCCAGATCGGCAATGTGTCCGTGTGCCACGATTATGGGGAAACACGGTTCGGCCACGGCAGCGTCTATGCCGTCCTGGATTATCATTTTGTTTGTCGGTTTACTGCAAATCGTTCGGAAGCCCATGGTCGCCAGCATAGTACGCCAGAAAGGCAATTGCTCGATGGCGAACATGGTCAGTGGAATGCCGACTAGCGGGGCGTCTGCGGGTACGTGCGGCATGTCGCTCTGGTCGTGCAGGAATGTTTCTCGTATGGAGACCAGGTTTTCGATAGTAGCTTGTCTGGTGGATTTAGCTCGCTTACGGAACCGATCGGAGCATTTATCGCCCCAGTATGTCTTTTCGCCTTCAACGCAGAATTCCTGTATTTGGCAGGCATTCGAGCATCCTTTGCACGTGAATTCGCGTAGCGTATAGTCAACGGCGCTGATGTCATATCCACGGAACTTCGTTTGTGGTCGGCAGGTTGGCAGGGGCGAATTTGCTACGTACTGGCCGACAGTTTCGTCTACCGATTCGTTATGCACTGTTTGTTCTTCGCCTGATGCTTTGTGATGGTGGCCCGACATCATCTCTTTGGCGAGCAGGGCGGCTCCGATGGCTCCTATAACGCCGTTGTGCGGCGGGACGATTATCTGTTTGCCCGTGACGGCTGCGAAGGCGGCTGCAACTGCATCGTTGTAGGCGGTTCCACCCTGGAAGAAGATCGTGTCGCCGATAGTCCTCCCGCGGACCACCCGATTGATGTAGTTTTGAACCACCGAGTAAGCCAGGCCCGCGACCAGTGCGCCTTTGTCTGCGCCGCGTTGCATGTAGCTATTGACGTCGCGTTCCATGAAAACCGTACAGCGTTCGCCAAGGCGGATGGGGGCAGGGCTTGACAGAGCCAGGTCGGCGAATTCCCCCTTGATCGAAATATCCAGTTCCTCGGCGCGTTCTTCCAGGAAGCTGCCCGTGCCCGCGGCGCAGGCATCGTTCATAGTGAAGTCCACCACGATACCGTCCTGAAGTGAGATGTACTTGGCATCCTGTCCGCCGATTTCGAATATCGTGTCGGGCATCTTTCCACCGAGAAGCGTCTTGCCCACGTATGTGGCGCCGGTCTTGTGTGCTGTGATCTCGTCATTGACCGTGTCTGCGCCAACCAGTTGGCCGATAAGCTCGCGGCCGGAACCTGTGGTGCCGACGCCATGGACCTCAAGGCGGTCGCCCCACTTTTCGGCAATCTGCGACAGTGCTTCTGCGACCACTTCTATCGGGCGTCCCTGGGTGCGTGTGTAAATCTCCTCTACCACTTGCCCGCTGGCGTCGATTGCGACAACGTTGGTCGATACGCTGCCGATGTCGATGCCCAGATAGGCCTGCACCACGCCGGCCGATTCGCTTTGGAATGTGTTCACTTCGTTGCGAAGCAGAATCACGTTGTCCATCGAAAGTGGCGCGGTTGTGGGCAAGTCTCCGGATGCCGTGTCGTCGCGTATCGTAGAGAGCATTTCAACGGAGATGGTTGTGCTGCCTGCCGATGTACCGGAAACGGCGGCCCCGATGGCCGGGATGTGCATGTGGGCGGGCGGTACGCAAAGCTCGTCTTCGGACAGGTCGAACACCTCCCGTATTGCCCGGACTACAGCTTCGTTGCACGCCACGCCGCCGATAAGGTTGACGGGCCTGGTTACCTTGTGCGAGCGAACTACAGCACTGCGGAAGTTGCGGGCAACTGCGTTACAGAGGCCTCGCAGTACTTCTGGGGGCGAGTATCCCTTCTGCTGGGCGTGGATCATGTCTGATTTGGCAAACACGCTGCATCTGCCTGCGATTTGTGCGGCCCGCTCGGCCTGCAGCACGATGGGACCGATGTCTTCGATGGCGTATTCGAGCCTGCCTGCCTGCTGGTCTATGAAGCTGCCCGTGCCCGCGGCGCAATCGCCGTTTGTGGCGTAGTCGACAATACTGAGTGTGCCGTCTTCGTTTTCGCTCAGGCGAAGATACTTGCTGCTCTCTCCGCCAATCTCGAATACACAGGGCGCATTGGCTTTGATGGCGCTCAGGCCGGCGGCGATTGCCTGGAACTCGTTCAGCAATTGCGCACCGAGCTTGTCGGCCGCCAGCTTGGCGCCGCTTCCGGTGAGGCAGAGCGAATCCACGTTCTGGGCGCCCAGTGCGGGGAGGACTTCACCGAGCAGTGTGCAGGCCGCCGCCAGCGGTTTGCCGCGGGTGCGCATGTAGCGGCTTAAGTAGATGCGTTGATGGTCGCTGGAGGCGCATGGGAGTAGTTGCAGCGAGTCGGAGCGAATGTCCGCCGTCTGGTCTGTCAGGACCAACGCCAGAGTGGCACTTACAGCTCCTATGTCTATACCGATGCGACAACCCATAAAATTGCTCCGGTTATGCTTACGCCGCAGGGGCAGATATGCCCGTTGGCGGTTCTGCGAGAGTCCTCACGGTACTTCTGGTCGACATCAAATTATCGCAACAAGTGCGAGTATATTCAAGCATTTGGGATTGCTGCTGCAAAAATGAGCGGTTGCGTCATGGGATATTGCTCGGGCCGATTCGGGGAAATGTGGCGAGATACGCCGGGAGTAATAACGAAAAACGGGCTCCGTCGATGAGCCGATGTTGATCTGCTGAAAGAACCCTGATTTTCAGGTGGGAGGCGCGACGACCGCCTTGGCGACCAGAAATTGCCTCCCGATTAGCATCTTATCGGTTCTTCACATGCTGGATCAACTGTCAAGCTGCGACAGAGTCCGCTATTCTAAACCTATTCTACTCCAGGTGCTCCAAGCTGTCTATCCACAAAATCTCCCTAGGCACAATCAGTTCACTTTCTGCGACTAATGCAAACGCGGCCGCCATGGGACACATGGTAGCCGCGTTATTGTGAATTTGGGAATGATGCGGTGAAATTACGCTCTCAACTCGGCTGCGAATTCCTGCTTGCAGACGTCCACTACCTGCGAGATTTCCTGGTCTACCTGCTCGTGACGCAGCGTGTCGGCGTCTGAACGATATGTCAGCGAGAGCGTTACGCTCTTCTTGCCGGACGGGATCTGCTTTCCGCGGTAAGTGGTTACATAGTCTATACCTGCCAGTAGAGGCTGATCGACTTTGGAGATCGCTTCCATCATGCGGTTCCACGTGGTTGTCTCGTCCACAATCAGCGAAAGGTCTCGCATGATCGGTGGGAACTTGGCCACGTTTGTGTAGGTGGGAATAAGGTTGGCTTCATCCACGATAGGCTCTAGCCTGAGCCTGCCAGCCGCCACGCCCTGGGTCAGACCGTAGTAGTCCAGCAGCTTGTTCGATACCTGGCCAATCGTGCCTATCTCGTCGCCATTGAGCGTTATCTTCGCCGATATGCCATCGGTGAATCCCGTCAGCGGCGCGGGCACCACTTCCAGTTTCGCCTGGGGAGTGAGGATATCGAATATCGCTTCGATAGCCCCGCGCAGGTCGCGCAGCGTTCTGGTGGTTACCATGCCTATTTCCACGAATTCATCGGGAAGGGCCTTGCCCTTGGCGGGCGGGAACACTGCCGCCAGCTCGTAAAGATTGATCACCGAATTGCCCGCGTCCTGGTTGGTCTTGCATGCACGCAGAAGGCTGCAAAGAACCGTCGGCCTCAGTGCGTTGTTGGTCTTGCGGACCATGGCGTCCACGCAGACACACTCGTCAAAACCGAACAGTTTGCCCTCTTCGGCATCGATGAAGGTGAACGTTATCGCCTCGTCAAAACCGCTTGCCGACATGACGCCTGCTATCTTGGCTCGGACGCGGCGATTCTTATCTTCGGTGATAACTTCATGCGTTACAGTATGTTGGACGGGGATATTGTCGTAATTCTCTATGCGGGCGACTTCTTCGATCAGGTCTACCTCGCGGGTGAGATCGGCCCGATGGGGCGGGATTGTGCACGTGATCACGCTGCCGTCATACTTTGCCGAAAGCCCAAGCATATCCAGAATCTCCGTCTGTCGCTCGGGAGTAACGTCCATCCCCAGCAGGCTGCACGTGCGCTCGGGACGGAGGGTAACGGTTGGCGCTTGCCAGGGCTCGGGCCAGACATCCACGATACCCTCAGCCAGTTCGCCGCCGGCCAGGTCCAGAATAAGCTGACATGCTCGACGTGAGGATTCCTCCAGCTTGACCGGGTCGATACCGCGTTCGAAGCGGAAGTTGCTGTCGCTCATCAGGCCGAGCGTTCGCGACGTGTGGCGGATGTTCAGCGGATCGAACTGGGCAGCCTCCAGCAGGATGTTCACCGTATCGTTGCTGACTTCGGTATTCTTTCCGCCCATAATGCCGGCGATGGCCACGGGCTCATTGGCATCGGCGATGACAAGCATGGAGCTGTCCAGCTTGCAGATGGTCTCGTCGATGCTGACCAGCTCTTCGCCGTCGCGGGCCGTGCGAACCACGATTCGGCCTTCGTCCAGCTTGTCGTAGTCGAAGCTGTGAAGCGGCTGGGAGTATTCCATCAGCACGAAGTTGGTGATATCGACGATGTTGTTTACGCTGCGCAGGCCAACGGCTTCGAGCTTCTCGATCAGCCATGCGGGGCTTGGTCCCACTTTCACGCCGCGAATGATGCGGGCGGTGTAGCGGGGGCAGAGTTCGGTGTTCTGGACTTCGACGGAGGTGAAGTCGGCCGCCTTGCCGCTTGTGGGCAGTTCGGGGATTTCCGGCAGGCGCAATTCTGCACCGGTAGCGACGGCCAATTCGCGCCCGACGCCAATGTGCCCGAGGCAGTCAGACCTGTTGGAGGTTACCTCAAGGTCAATGACGATATCGGTATCATTGTCCTCAATACCCTCGCAGTTGAGCCCAATGCGCGTGAAAAGCTCGCCCAGTTCGTCCACGGGCATGGTGCAATCCACGTAATCTGTCAGCCAGTTCAGCGAAATATTCATTTCTTCTCCACAATTGAGTACCGTATCGTACCCAAGTAGCGTTGTGAGTCAACGATTTTGGCAAGGTTGGCCGAAGCCTCTGAGTATCACAGACACGGGATACATGTCCGGTGTTTCGCCAGTTTGGAGGGAAATCGCACGTGGATGTTTCTTTCTTCAAGGAATGAACTGTGACCAGGCAACATCTTTTTAATGGGGACGCTACCCGTTTAAATGTGGTCTATCGATAAGAATCGTCTTGTTGGCAGATGTGTCTTGAAACACATTGTAATAGGATGTTAAGTCATGAGCGATAGAGGGAAGAGACAGTAAAAAACGGGTAGCGTCCCCATTAAAAATGCCCTAGTGAAAGGCAAATTGCCCCGGCCAGTTTATCGCTAACACTGCATGAGTCGCTTCGGATTTGCTACAATTTGCGTTATGTGCGATGAGCAAACACAACGCCATGAATGGTTGATGTCCGAGGCGCTTAAGGAAGCCCGAAAAGCGTGGGAATTGGATGATGTGCCTATTGGAGCGGTAGTTGTTCGCGGTGACGAGATAATCGCCCGGGCCCATAACCGGCGTATAATAGATGCAGACCCAACCGCCCATGCCGAGATGCTGGCAATTCGTGCCGCGTCCAGGGCAATTGGCGATTGGCGACTTGGCGGGTGCGAACTTGTCGTAACTCTTGAGCCATGCTGCATGTGCGCCGGTGCGATTGTGCTGGCGAGAATAGACAGGGTCATATACGGGGCGACAGACCCCAAGGCCGGTGCTGCGGGAACTCTCTATAATATATGCACGGATAATAGGTTGAATCACTGTGCGGAAGTGGTATCGGGCGTCCTGGCCAGCGAATGTGGCCGGATTCTAACGGAATTCTTCCGCCAGCAGCGCGCACAAGGCAAGAAATAGCGGTCTGTTCGGTTGTGCATTGCGGCGGCGTTGCTCACATTCGCTTGTTGTTTGCCGATAAGAAGTATATATATGCAGTCCGTTGCCGGAAATGAGTCAGCCGCGATTTACGTCCCCCGCGTGCGATCTGAGATGTTTCAGGACTCTCCGGCAGTTAGATGGGACGCTCCTCAGGGAGGTTGAACCGCGTGGTTCCTTATATTTGGGTCGTGGTTAGTGCGGCCCTGTCCAGCTTTTTTGCTCTGACGGGTTATTCGCTCAGGGCATTCCGCAGGTCTCAACTCGAAGAAGCTTTCGAAGATCATCCCGACAAGGACCGTCTCGATACGCTTGATACACACCTTATCGCGCTCAGGCTGAATGCGTCGCTTTGTCGTGCGCTGGCGAATGTCTCGCTGGTGGCAGGCATGATCATGCTGCTGGGGCCCGAGCAAGTCGGCTGGGCGATCGGCATATGCGTCGTTGTGGTAGCGGTGTTCGGCGTGGCGATTCCGCACGCTTGGGCTTCCTATGCCAGCGAAGAAATATTGGCGAAATTGCTTCCGCTGATGATGGTGCTGCGATACCTGTTCTGGCCGGTGCTGGCAGTTATGATGTGGCTTGACCTGCCGGTCCGCAGGCTCGTCGGATATACCGAAACCGAAGAAGAGCACGCCGAAAACGCCAAGCAGGAAATCCTCAACGCAGCTTCAGAGGGTCAGGCCGAGGGCGCTGTAGATGCCGACGAAGTGGATATGATCGAGTCTGTCATGGAGTTTGGTGACACCCAGGCCGCCGAGATCATGACGCCGCGCACCGATATCTTCGCCTTGCCCGCCGATACGCCTTTCGACGAGGCCATCACGAAAATATGCGAAGCCGGACACACGCGAGTCCCGCTCTATCATCCCGACATAGACAATATCGTGGGCGTGCTATATGCAAAAGACCTGCTGAGTATGTTCGGCCGGGATGAGCCCATCGACTTGCAGTCCGTCATGCGGAAACCCTTCTACGTTCCGGAAACCAAGCTGCTGGATGATCTGCTGAAAGAGTTCAAGATTCGCAAGATCCACCAGGCGATCGTACTGGACGAATACGGCGGGACGGCCGGCATTGTGACCTTCGAGGACATAATGGAAGAGATTGTTGGCGACATTGCCGACGAGTATGACCAGGCCGAGCCCGAACAGATCCAACGCATCGATGAGACCACGATCCAGGTCGACGGCAGGGTATATGTTGACGATCTGAACGATGAACTGAAGCTCGAAATCCCTGAAGACGCCGACTACGACACAGTGGCCGGCCTGGTGTTCTCTGAGTTGGGATACATACCGAATGTAGGCGATTCATTGCAGGCATTCGGGGCCGAGTTCAGCGTCCTGGCCGCCGACGAGCGCAAAATAACCCGCCTGCAAGTCCGCGTACTAGCCAAGTGCGAAGTAGAAAACGGTAACGACTAGACGCTGCCCTCCCCTTGCAAATCTGGCGAGATCTGCTCATCCCTGGTTCAGCGGAAATACGCGATGTCAAGTGCTTGCAGCGCATCGTTGGTACGGTAGGTGTGTCTTTGGGGACTCGAAGCGTACAGGCGATAACTTCCGGATAGTGCTGGATACGAGGAAGCAATTCTGCGAAGCGGGGAGAGTCAGCTAGTTCGCAGAATCCCAGTTTGCGACCTTTGATCTGAGTTTCTCGATGACTTCGTCCTTGTCTGTTCCCTCGTACACAACGTACAGCCGGAACGCCTGCCAGAAATGGTTCGAGCACTTGTTGATCAGACTGTGCTCAATATCCACGAGGGATTGTGGTTCTGACTCATTGTTGACGAAGACCTTTATCAATTCATCTTTTCTTTCAAAAGCTTCTTCTTTGGCTTGCCCCTCAGCCTTTCCCTTTGCCATCTCCTTGGCCATTTCCAGCGTGATATCACTTCCACGAGATTCCAGCTTGACTGGTTTGGTTTGGCACAAGAGGAATTGTCCGAGAGGAATCCTGAACTCGTCGGCAAGCCTCTCCAGGCGATATTTCGCCGCTTTCCAGAAAGTGCTGCCAACGTGGTGGTCTTTGCCGTTTTCCACGAGGACCTGAACCTCCTTGAGCAGCTTCGGAGGATGTCTGGCCTCGATGCTGTTGGCTAGGGCCTTCATGACAGCATCGCCTTCCTTGGCAGCACGATAGATCAACTGGTCAACGTAATTATCTGTGAACTGAGCCAGCTTCTCGGAGCGAACTAACTCCAGCACATCTGTGCCGTTGCGAGGCATATCAAATCTGCCGCTGTCTCGCATGCGTCTGAGAAGCTGTTTGCAGGCTTGCTCGATTCCGAATGTTGTCTTGTGGAGATATACCGTTTTATGCATGAAGAATCGTGCCAGCAGATATTGCTCCGCCGCAGGCAACGCTTTCTCTGTGACGCCCAACATGCCCGTTGGGCTGATCTTCAGAGAGTTGAGCAGGTAGTTGATATCGATGTTGCCATATGGCAGGCCGCATGCTTGGGAGTCACGCTGCAGGTAGTCCATGCGGTCCATATCAAGGCTGCTGTGTACGAGCTTGCTGTGTTGAGGGTCTGCCGCGCCGGATCTGGTGAAAAGGTCTGCGACTTCCCTCGCTCGCGCTCGACCGCCCATGGCGGTAATGAGGTCCTTGTGTGCCAAGACAATGGCTTTCCCCACTTCTTCATGGTCAGGATAGTGGGCTACTTCGTTCGTGTTGAAGGGACGCGATTCAGAAGCCCTTTTGTCATCGACCACGTCCTCTGTTAGGGTCACCTTGCCAAGACCTTCCATGAGGTGAGAGTATGGATAGTGCCCGATGTCGTGAACCAAGGCTGCCATCCGCAGATTCTGTTTGGCGCGTTTTTTGAGGGAACCTGCCCCCGTATTCGGGATACCCCGAAGGATACGGGCCATTACGCCTAAGGAGCCGATGGAATGGGCGAAGCGGGTGTGAGTGGCGTTGGGGTAGGTGACCTGCCCCATTTGAAGCTGTTTGATGCGGCGAAGCCGCTGGAAGGGTACGGTGTCTAGAATTCGCCATTCACGGTCTTCGAGGTGGATATCACCGTGAACGGAATCGACAATCAGTTTGCCTGACATGCCATCAGTCGAGGAGGCCATGGGTCTTCAGCTCCTCGATTGCTTCAGACACTTGTTGTTCGCTGAACATCTTATCACAAGCATGTAGTTTTGCTGTAATAGTTGGGGGGGATTGGTCAGTGACCTGCTCGCGATCTATCAGATAGTGGATCGAAGCGAGTAACTCCAGCTTATCTGCCAGCACTGTTCGGTCCTCCTGGCCGAAGAAACTCTTGATCTTTGCAAGGCTACTTGAGGATTTGTCGTCAAGTTTCCACCTGTCTGAATCGTCCATGCCCTGGCCGAGTTCAGCGGTGACCGCGAAACCATCGTCCGCAACCGCCGGGCAGTATGGGCCTCGCAAATACCAACCATAGTAATAACCGAGATCGACGCCAGCAGCTTGAGCAAGATACATCGCTTTCTGGAGGATTAGCCGATCATCAAAGCTGTCTACCTTGGATTCCAGTTCTAAGGTATTAAGCACGAGGCTCAGGCCAATTTGTCGACGATCCATGGTAATTCTCCAGCGTTAGGGGTACGTACGGCATATTATACGGTTCATGAACGCCCGTGAAGTGAAAAATAAAATTTCTTTTATCCCTGTACTCACAGGAATATAACGAACAGCCGATCTACCGTCAAGCTCAGGTTTTCGAGTGCCAGTTGTGCGATAGGCTAGTGCTCTGTTCCACGAATAATGACCGATGGCAACCTGCCAGTAGCAACTGGCAGGCAAGAACTTATGAAGACTTAACACCCATCAGTGTCGCCGGGACAAAGAACTAGTCCCTGGCCAGCCACCTGCTCTCCTATCTTAATTGTATCGGTTGCATCAGTTCTTCTCCAACAGCCAACCGTTCACTTCGCGTCGGCGCACTAACCGGCGATGGTTTTGCCGGTTACTGCTGCCAGGATCAGGCGGGTGGCTTCATGGGTTACTTGCGGGTAGTTTTCGCGGTTGCGGAAGCAGAAGACTACGCCCGCGAGCATGCTCCAGGTTGCATCTACGGCCGCGGGCAGGTGGTCGGGTGATATGTCTGCCGCTTGCTCCAGCACGCCGGCCACCACAAGCTTGCACGCCTGTTCGGTCTTCGCCAGATTGCCTGTCGGGTTAACGTCGAACGTCTGCTCCCATGTCCCCGTGTCCTGTTGCAGGACGAAGAACAGGATGTCGAAGTAATCCGGCGATTGCTTGGCGAAGTCAAAAAACGCAGCCACCAGCGCGTCGGCCTGTACGCTCGGGTCGTCGGCCTGTTCTACTGCATCTCTGAGCTTGTCCAGCAGCATCGCGTAGCCTTCCGAAAGCAGTTCCACGTAGAGAGCGGCTTTGCTGGGGAAGTACAGGTACAGGCTGCCGGGAGCAAGTTCCGCTTCTTCGGCTATTTCGGGGATAGTGGCGCCGGTGTACCCCTTCTGCCAGAATATCTTGTGGGCAGCATCGACAATTGTCTTCCGCCGATGCATCGTTTGGCGTTTGCGACTTTCTGTTGTGCTCATTGTCCTCGGTCCTCAGTCTAATAACTGAACAGCACTTACTATATATCGGCCAAACCACTGCCATTATGCCGAAGAAGCTCGCAATTTTCGGTATTGCCACCCTGCGTAGCGGCCGGGGCGTACAATGCAGTCCGGAATGTATGAGCCCCTTCTCGCAAACCACAGGAGACATACCATGAGCATGAGACAGCACTTGCTTGAGAAGGGCATGATAAGCTGGGCCGAGATGATGAGCACCGGCGCCCAGGCCGCCAAGAGCTTCTATGAGGAAGTCTTCGGCCGGGAGTGCGAGACACGTGAGATGGAATGCGGCGGCCAGGTGCTTCACGGCCCGATGGAAATCCCCGGCATCGGCAGCTTCGCAGTACTAAAGGATCCAACCGGCGGCGTGAATTCGCCGGTAATCGGGGCACGTGAAAAATGCAAAGAACACAAGCCTGTAGACGGGCTATGGTTCGGCCGTTCTCACCTTCGAGACCGGCAGGAAGATGTCATCCGATAGCATATAGCTCTCAGTAATATGCGCATGTTCATCGCTGGATTGGCTCGTCAATGTGAACCTTGTCTTGGAGTCGATACGATAGATAATCTTCTCTCCCCACCCATCTACGATCCCGTTGTCATACCCGGGCGCTCTGGCAATTCTTCCAAACGGCTCGGCAACTTGTGGTTGGCCTGATAATAGTACCCCATTCTTACTCTAATAAGGGTAAATCTGGTTATCGTCAGTGCCCCCGGAGGCACACACAATGCAGAATCCAAGGCGATGCCAATGATCGTCACCCCGAGAACTATCGCGATAAGCAATATCCAGCGCATCGTTGTCTCCAATTTCACCCTCATCAGGCACAACGCTCACTTCGCCCGCGGGTCCGGATGTTTACCCGGAGCGTCATTATATTGTGCTATCGGGCTCTGCAACTTCGCTCTACCGGGGACGCCTTACTGATTTCTTGCATCCCTTTCTCTGTGCATGCATCGTACCGGAACAACACCCCCGCGACAAGTGTCCAGCATATCCTCTATCCCACGCCGCGTCACTCAATGAGTAAGGCGTCCCCCGATTACCCCGGCTGCCATGCTGCTTCGGGCTCCGCTGCGCTGCGCCCTACGCAGCATGGCAGCGAAAAGAAAGACAAAGCAATGGTTCTCTCATAACAACTGGACCAAAGAACCGGGGCAAACCAGGGCGGCCACGCGGTCAGCCCCGAAACCATTGGGACCATGATCCCGTAAAACACCCACCAGGGGGAGACCCGGCTTACATAGTCTATTTATCTTCCTTGGTCTTTTTGATCGAATCTACCAGCATTACATAGTCTGAACCTCCAAAATCGTCTGTCATGTCTATTGTGCTTCCTCCTGGTATTATATATTTGGAGGTCTTTGATGACCAGACGGTGCCTTCAGCAGACAATAAATCCCCTTCGCAAAAGTCCTTAATTCTATATTGAACGGATGGTTTCATCCATTTTAGCCAATAGTACTTGTTTTGTGCATCAACGAGATAAAGGTAAACGCTGTTATTTACTATGAGTTTTCCATGCTCAAAAGTTCCTTCGACTACGCGTAGTTCTCCTTCCATCGCCTTTCTGTTTTTCTGACGTTGATGAATTGTAAGTGATGCCGTTATGATAAGCACAAGGGCACAGATCGCTGTTGATATTGCTATCTTTCTCTTTGTCATAAGATATGATTCTCCTATTTATCGCTAACGTCCTGAATGAGTGGTTCTGAAAATCGCGCGATTTCCAGAATCCACTCGATTCGATTGCTCGAGAGTCCTATAAATAGTGCCAATGTGGTATCGCCTCTTATTGATTGCCAGCTTGCGGTTTTCTCTTCACGATTATAAATATTCCAGCGACAATTACAGCACTGCCAATGGTGGACCAAATCACCAGATGATAGCTCCCGCCATGACTTTGGTCATTAGTAACGATTAGGCAAGGAAGATTGCCGGTCTTCTTGAAATACTCCATAATTAACGTTCCATGCTCGTCGATTAATTGCTGCAAGCGGCTTCGATAGAAAAGACAAGTTTGATCAGGAGTCATATTCCCTGCTAAGTCTCTGTCAAACAATATTCTCCTTGCTTCCTGCAATGGCAATCCTAGTGCATTAAGTGGTCGTTTGGCGTGTCTTTGCCAGCTCTCATCGGCTCCGAGGAGGTAGAATTCATATCTGTGGATGGACGACGATTTAGAAGGGTCAGAAGATTCAGTCGGAAAATACATATTGTTGAATATCACAGAGCAACTACTAGGTGCAGGTTTTTGTTTAAACGGGTGCTCTTCAATATACATATCCAAAAAGTCCAACTCTTCTCCGGATTTCATTATAGATTTTAGGATTTCTGTATATTCTTCGAGAGAATCTGTTATGTCGTGGAAACTTGCATGTGGTGTTTCCATCGGCTTGGACATGTCTTGCTGGATTACTTTCCACAGGGCATATTGTCCATCATTGTTTTTAATCGACAAAACGCTTATCCCACCTTTCAAATACAGCACGAAGAAGATCTTCTTTTGAATTGCATTATCACCGTTTCCTATTTGCAGGGTATAGTGTGCCTCCGGCCTGCCGTCGGCTCCAATGTCTACTCGCCTAAGCACCTGACAACTGCTTGAGGTGGTGGGGGCTACGGAAGAAGTTGCTTCCTCTGCTGAGAGATTCATATTAAGGGCAGCAATCATAATTATTAACACAATGTAATGCAGTCTATTCATTTTGATCCTTTCTATAACGACAACCGTAATCGGCGAGCGTGGTTTGCCCCTGTTCTTCGGTCCAGTTGTTATGAGAGAACCATTACCTTTGGTTCTCTCCCCATATCTGGTCCATTTGGCGTGCGAATTTCCAATGCTTCCAGCTATGTTATATCGGCGTATTCCGAAGGACGCAGCGCAGCGGAGTCCGCAGGAATACGCCGGGCAGCGAACTCGGCTGGGGTCATGTTTCCCAAGCTGCTATGTGGCCGATGTTCGTTGTAATTCCGTCGCCACGACCTATCGGGGGACGCCTTACTGATCTTCTTGCATCCCTTTCTCTGTGCGTGCATCGTACCTGTACAACACCCCCGCGACAAGTGTCCAGCATATCCTCTATCCCACGCCGCCTCACTCAATAAGTAAGGCATCCCCCGATTATAAGGCGTTCCCGATTACTCGTCAGAGGCCCGTCAGGGCCGTCGCGAACCATAGCCCAAGGTGTAGTCGCGAAGCGACGAAGCCGTGGGTATCGGAGCCAAGACCGAGAGAGCCCCGTCAGGGGTGATCCAGACACTGTCCGTTCGATGGCGATGTCTTTGTGACCTTCTTGCGTTTCATCAGTGGCCAACAGGCTAGTAGAATAGCTATTATGGCGAACACTGCCGATATCGCCATCAGTGCCACATTCTTTTTGTGCTCCCCCTCGAGCTCATCCAGCTTCCCCTGCAACATCGAGTAGCCGCCGTCCACCATCTTCTGCGTCTCGATCATTAGTTGATAGGTAGTTCGCCCAAGCGTGCGTCTCTCAACGCCTCCACCACGGATCATCACACCAATCTGCACAGCATGTGTCCGCTTCGTGTGGCGGTAATACCCCCACACGCCGGCAGACAGGGCAATAACAAGAGCAATCACGAATAAGGTCCATCGCTGGTAAGACGCCCGAGCCGCCGAGACATCGGTTCGCGAATCCAAAGAAGCCCGGCCGTCAGCATCGGACGATGCATCCGAATCCGTCACCGACGAATTGTTCTGATCATTCATAGTGTCAATCTCCTTGCGAACAAATCGGCCGCTGCCTTCTCAATACACCCGCCATATCCCAGAGCTTACCCACCACCGCTAACATCCGCAATCCACAATACCACCCTTCATAGCTGCGCGCAGTCATATATTAATATACTGACCACGGGTGCGGATTTGGATGCAGCGAATTGCCAGGATTCTCAGCCCGCCGGCCTGGACAGCATCCGCAAAATGGTGCACATCTACTGCGAAATGTAACATTTTGCACCATTCTGCGTCTTTGCGCTCCGTTCTACGATCTTACAAAACGGCCGCTTAGCGAGTTTTTGAATCGCCGCGGCAAATGTTACACGAATGAACGGCATCTTCTTGTGTTGTCGGCGCAAAAAAAGCGGCCGGTCGGGGTTGCCGACTCGGCCGCGCTTTTCACTTATCCGAAGTGCCCGGGTTACGGGCCGCTTCGTCTTCTAGTTTTCCATCAGCCAGTCAGGCTTACTTCTTTGCCTTCTTGGCGGTTTTTTTGACGGTCTTCTTTGCCGACTTTTTTGCGACTTTCTTCTTCGCCTTCTTGGCGGCTTTGCGGGGGTTCAAGATGGCGGCCTGTGCTGCTGCCAGGCGTGCGACCGGTACGCGGAACGGTGAGCAGCTGACGTAGTCCAGGCCGACATTGTGGCAGAACTCTACGCTGCTGGGATCGCCGCCGTGCTCGCCGCAGATGCCGAGCTTGATGTCCGGACGAGTCTTGCGACCCTTGGCCACTGCGATGCGAACCAGCTCGCCAACGCCCGAGCGATCGAGCGTCTGGAACGGGTCGGCGTCATAGATGCCCAGTTCGACATACTGGTTGAGGAACTTGGCGGCATCGTCACGGCTGAAACCGCAGCCCATCTGCGTGAGGTCATTGGTGCCGAAGCTGAAGAATTCGGCTTCTTCGGCGATCTCGTCGGCGGTCAGTGCGCCGCGGGGAACTTCGATCATGGTACCGATCTTGAAGTCGGGGCATTTCTGGCCCTTCTTCTCGGCCTTGACCTGTGCGATTACTTCTTCGACGAGCTTCTTCTGGTGGGTGAATTCCTTGGCGTTACCAACCAGCGGGATCATGATTTCGGGCTTGGATCCGGGTACTGCGAATGCGGCTTCGACAACGGCGCGTGCCTGCATTATGGTGATTTCCGGATAGTAAATGCCCAGACGGCAGCCGCGATGACCGAGCATCGGGTTGAACTCATGGAGGCTTTCGACCTTCTCGGCGATCTGCTTGGGGGTGACGCCCATGGCCTTGGCCATTTCTGCTTGCCCCTTCTTATCGTGGGGGACAAACTCGTGCAGCGGGGGATCCAGGAAACGGATGGTTGCGGGCATGCCCTTGAGGGCCTTGAAGATGCCGATGAAGTCCTTGCGCTGCAGGGGCAGGAGTTCCTTGAGTGCCTTCTGGCGGCCTGCTGCGTCTTCGGCGAGGATCATCTTACGCATGGAGACGATACGTTCGCCTTCGAAGAACATGTGCTCTGTGCGGCATAGGCCGATGCCTTCTGCACCGAATTTGACTGCTACCTTGGTGTCATGCGGGGTGTCGCTGTTGGTGCGAACGCCCATCTGACGGTACTTCTCAGACAGCTTCATGATGACGCCGAACGGGCCGGTGAGCTTAGCATCGACTGTGCTGATCTGGCCGGCGTATAAGGCACCAATTGATCCGTTGAGGCTGATGAAGTCTCCCTGCTTGAGGGTCTTGCCTGCAACGACCATGGTCTTCTTCTTGTAGTCGATCTTGATCGCATCGCAGCCGGCTACGCAGCAGGTGCCCATTCCGCGGGCAACAACAGCGGCGTGGCTGGTCATGCCGCCACGGCTGGTGAGGATACCCTCGGCAACGTGCATGCCGCCGATGTCTTCGGGGCTGGTTTCGATGCGAACGAGGATAACCGTCTTGCCCATATCGGACCATTCTTCAGCTTCTGATGCACTGAAGACGATCTGGCCGGTGGCGGCGCCGGGGCTGGCGGGCAGGCCTGTTGCCAGCTTCTTGGCGGCGGCTTCTGCCTTCAGGTCGAAGGTGGGGTGGAGAAGCTGATCGAGCGACTTGGGGTCAACCCGCATGATCGCTTCTTCTTCTGTGATAAGCTTTTCCTTCACCATGTCCATGGCGATTTTCACCGCGGCGGCAGCTGTACGCTTACCGGAGCGAGTCTGGAGCATATACAGCGTGCCCTTTTCGATGGTGAACTCGATGTCCTGCACGTCGCGGTAGTGCTTTTCGAGCTTCGAGCGGATAGCGACGAGCTGCTTGTAGCACTTGGCGTCGGCTTTCTTGAGTTCGGTGATCGGCAGGGGAGTGCGAATACCGGCGACAACGTCTTCGCCCTGTGCATTCATCAGGAATTCGCCGTAGAACTTGTTCTCGCCGTTTGACGGGTTACGGGTGAAGGCAACGCCTGTACCGCTGTCGTCGCCCATGTTGCCGAAGACCATTTCCTGCACGTTGACGGCCGTGCCGAGCAGGCCACGAATGTCGTTCAGGTTACGGTACTTGATGGCGCGATCGTTGTTCCAGCTGCTGAATACCGCATCGACTGCGGCGTCAAGCTGCTTGCGGGCGTCCTGCGGGAAGCTCTTCTTGGAGGCTTTGTATACCTTCTTGTACTCGGCGACAACGTCTTTGAGGCCTTCGATGCAGAGGTCGGTGTCCTGTGCGGCACCGCGTGCCTTCTTGACCTTGTCAAGGGCGGCCTCGAAGTCATGGTGTTTCATGCCAAGCACGACATCGCCGAACATCTGCATGAAGCGGCGATAGGAATCCCAAACGAAACGCTCGTTGCCGGTCAGTTCGATCATGGCCTTGAGTGTGCTATCGTTCAGGCCGAGGTTCAGGACGGTGTCCATCATGCCGGGCATGGAAACGGCTGCACCGGAGCGGACCGAGACCAGCAGCGGGTTCTTGCCGCCGCCGAACGTCTTGCCGGTTGTTTTCTCAAGCTTGGCGATGTTGGCGGTCACCTGCTTGGCAAGCTCGGCGGGGTACTTCTTGCCGAGTTTGTAGTAAAGGTCGCATACGCCAGTCGTGATGGTGAAGCCGGCAGGAACGGGCAGTCCGAGGCTGGACATGTCAGCCAGGTTTGCGCCCTTACCGCCGAGAAGCCCCTTCATGGAACTTTTGCCTTCACTCTTACCGCCACCGAAGAAATACACGAACTTCGATTTTGTTTTGGCCATCTGATTAAATCTCCGAAAAGTTAGGTTTGACAACAGAGCCTGCACTTACATTGCACGCTCTGCGCAAAATAAGTATAAGTCGCGCAAGTTTAGGGACGCCATTGGCGAGTGTCAACGTATTTTGCTCGATCAATACCCCTTTGGATACGGTTTTGGGCGATTTTGGGCATCGGACAGTCTTCGCGTGTTTGGGGTGGGTCCGCTTTCCTTTGTGGCCGGCAAGTGCGCAGCAGAATTCCTGAGAGATATTCGTGTCGTCCATGGTTTCGCCTCGAGAGTAGTCACCTATATGTTGAGGCATGCAGATATCGGACGGTATTGTGAGTTTCGCAGCCACGGCTTATATGATTGAAACCACATGGGTCAGTTCTGTCGCCACAAGGGCCTTTGAGGACTTGACGACAGGTGAGAAGCATCGTAACCTTTGATCAAAGACGAAGATTACAGGCGACGATTATGCTCTTCGGTCAGGCGGGCCGGGAGTATCCTTCGCATGTCCAAGTGTCCGCCATGACAGGAAAGAGAAATGGACCAGATCAAGATAACTCTCAATGAGTCCGAATTGCCAACCCAATGGTATAACCTGGCAGCGGACTTGCCCACGCCGCTTCAGCCGCCCCTCGGGCCTGACGGTAACCCGATTTCCCCCGAAATGCTCGCGCCCGTCTTCCCGATGAATATCATTGAGCAGGAAGTCTCGACTGAGCGTTGGATTGATATACCCGATGAGATCAGGCAGATGCTGGCAATGTGGCGTCCCTCGCCGCTGTATCGCGCCAGGCGTCTCGAGAAGGCCCTCGGAACGCCCGCTCGCATCTACTACAAGAACGAAGGCGTATCTCCCGCAGGCAGCCACAAGCCAAATACGGCCGTCGCCCAGGCGTGGTATAATAAGCAGTTCGGTATCGAACGCCTTACCACCGAAACCGGCGCAGGGCAGTGGGGCAGCGCACTTTCGTTCGCCTGTTCGCTGCTTGGTCTGGAATGCAAGGTGTTCATGGTTCGTATCTCCTTCGACCAGAAACCGTTCCGAAAGCTCATGATGCAGACATGGGGCGGCAACTGCATCGCCAGCCCCTCCACCCAGACCCAAGCCGGCAAGGCTATGCTCGAGAAGGACCCCGACACGCCCGGTTCGCTGGGAATGGCGATCAGCGAGGCCATCGAAGCGGCTGTCACCGACCCCACGGGCAAGACCCGCTACAGTCTCGGTAGTGTGCTGAACCACGTAATGCTGCACCAGACAGTGATCGGGCAGGAAGCGCAGAAGCAGTTGAAGCTGGCTGGCGAGAAGCAGGCCGACGTCGTAATCGGTTGTGCAGGCGGCGGTTCAAACTTTGCCGGGCTGGCGTTCCCGTTCATGCAGGACAAGATCAACGGTGCCGATATCGAGATTATCCCCGCAGAGCCTGAGAGTTGCCCGACGCTGACACGAGCACCGTTTGCTTACGATCATGGCGACACGGCCTGCATGACTCCTCTGCTGCCGATGCACTCGCTGGGGCACAACTTTGTTCCCCCGCCGATTCACGCGGGCGGTTTGCGTTATCACGGCATGGCTCCGCTGGTTAGCCAGGCTGTTGTCGAGGGCTTGGCTACACCAAAGGCCTATCATCAGCTCAAGTGCTACGAAGCCGCAGTTATGTGGGCACGCACCGAAGGGTTCATACCCGCTCCGGAAACGTCACACGCTATCGCCGCTACCATTGATTCGGCGAATCAGGCGAAGGAAGAAGGCAAGGAGAAGGTTATTGTCTTCAACTGGTCCGGACACGGCCTGATGGACCTGGTCGGCTACGACAAATTCTTCCAAGGCGAATTGCATGACTACTCGCTGCCTGATGAAGAACTCCAGCGTGCCGAAGAAGTAATGAAAGACCTGCCCAAGCCGTCAGACGCCAAGACCGGCAAGTGGTAGTCTTCGTCAGGGCGAATCGACGGGTTATGAAGGTTCGTCATGCTGTATTGCTAAAGGATGAAGCTGTGGTTTCATTCTGACAGGCATATTTGGTACAATAAGGGCGTCCCGGTCAAACAGGCCGGGACGCCTGCTGTCTTTATGGATGGTGTATCTTAATGTCAAAGTCTATAGAATCTTACGATGCCAAAGAGCGGTATTGTCCCATGTTGGGCCATCGGCTGGCTTTCAGCTATTGTCGGGCTCCAGGTCGGGATGTTCCTTGTGGTAAAATAGTTGACTGCTGGTGGCGGGAGTTTGATATCAAGGCGTTTCTGGAGGCGCATTTCACGCCGGACCAGGTCAACACGATATCCGCCCCCAAGCAGGACAAAGCGGTAACGATATACGAGTTGATCAAGCAGGCTCAGGATCGCGCAGAGCAGGCTGACGGGCAGTAACCGGGGGTATTGTCGGGTTATGAATGGTCCATGAGCTGCGTGTGCGAGATTCATTTTCTGGCATGAGATAAGTGCTTCTTCATAAGGCATTAGCTTCGCTTTAGAAGCAGAACTTGCGAGCAGTAGACGTCGGCAGAAATCAGGCTGCAGAAAGGTCCTATATGCTGACTGGGCTTATCGTGAACA
>CBDUQP010000021.1:0-31574 GCA_965369385.1 uncultured Phycisphaerales bacterium | reverse complement strand
ACGCATGGTTGGAGCAAACGGGGTCAGGAACCTATTAGTGTTCCAAAGCCAACGATAAGGTTCCTGACCCCTTATATCCTTCCCCGTATATCCTTATATCCCCAATCAATGAAGCGGCGGGCGGCATAACGGCGGGCGGACACGCAGGTCCGCCCCTACAATCTGACACACGGCAGGAACATTCGGATGCGATTGCCCTGTAGCGGCCTGACGTAACTATTGACAGCACTTGTGTGCATGAGCACAATTGCGATAAAGCCACGCCCACCTGAAAACTTGGATGGATATAATGAAGCTATCTTCTACAGAACTCATGCGCGCCGCACTTGATGCCGGCACGGTAATCCCTGCATTCAATATCCCGTATCTCCCTATGATGAAGTCGGTTGTGAAGGCCCTGGCCGACACGAAGACATTCGGCCTCATCCAGGTTGCCCGGCTGGAATGGGTCAAATTCGGCTCGCAGAGCATGCAGGCCGTTCGCGACCTGTACGCCGAATGCAAGGATGAGCGGTACACGCGGCTGCACCTGGACCACATTCCCGTCATCGACGAGGACCAGCTCACGGTCGATTATGAGCAGGAAATCACCAACGCCATCGCACTCGGATACGAGTCGGTAATGGTCGACGGTTCCCGCCTCTCGCTCGACGAGAACATCGCCGCTACCGCTACAGTCGCCAAGATGGCCCGCGAGGCAGGCATTCCCGCAGAAGGCGAACTCGGCGCGGTTATGGGACACGAATCCGGCCCGATGCCCCCCTACGATGAACTGTTCGAATCCGGCAAGGGTTTCACTGCCCTCGACGAAGCGGTCAGGTTCGTCAAAGAAACGAAAATCGACTGGCTGTCAGTGGCGATAGGCAACATCCACGGTGCAATCTCAGGCGCAGCCAAGCAGAAGAAGAAGGTCGCCGCCAGGCTTGATCTGGATCACCTGAGCGCACTGCGCGACGCGACCGGCGTTCCGCTGGTGCTGCATGGCGGGTCCGGCATCCAGAAGGCGTGCCTCATCGAAGCGTTCAAACGCGGTATCGCCAAGATCAACATCGGCACGTCCATCCGCCAGCCATACGAGCAGGCCATCGGCGAGTCGGAAGAAAAAGCAAAGCAGGACGTCTATGATGCAACGGTTCTGCTCGTCACCGAAGAGCTCGAAATCGCCGGGTCCGCCGACGTCATTAACCCACAATAATGAGATAAGAAAACGCCAAGGCACGCCACATAGCCTTTGATCAGAGTACGAGAAGTTTGAAAGGATTAAAAATGGCCGCAAAGAAAACCACCTTTGCATTGCTGTTCGGTAACAGAGGTTTCTTCCCCGCATCACTGCAGGCAGGTGCTCGCAAGCAGATGTCGGCAGCACTGAAGAAGCTCGGGCACGAAACGCTCATCATGCCGAAAGCCGCTACCCGCTACGGCGCGATCGAAACCCCCACAGACGGCCAGAAGTATGCGAAGTTCCTTGCCGAAAATCGCGGTAACTTCGGCGGCGTGATCGTCTGCCTGCCAAACTTCGGCGACGAAACCGGCGCAATCGCGGCCCTCAAAGACTGCGGCGTACCGATCCTCATCCAGGCGTATCCGGATGAGCTGGACAAAATGGCACCCGAACTGAGACGCGACGCCTTCTGCGGGAAGTTCTCCGTGATGGACGTGTTCTGCCAGTACGGGCTCAAGTTCACCTGCACCAACAAGCACGTGGTCAGCCCCACCGACCCATCCTTCACGGCCGACGTTGACCGCTTCGACAGGCTCTGCCGCGTGGTCGGCGGAATGAGGGAAATGACGGTTGGCGCAATCGGTGCCCGCACGACGGCATTCAAGACCGTCCGCATCGACGAACTCGCCCTGCAGCGTCATAACATCACCATGGAAACGCTGGACCTGTCCGACGTTTTCGCCCGGATGAACGGTCTGAAGAAGACTGACAAGAAGGTCAAGAGCAAGGCATCGCTCTTCAAGAAGTACGCATCGTGGAAGGGTGTGCCGGCCGCGTCGCTGGACAAGATTTCGCGCCTTGCTGTTGTCATCGACGATCTGATCGACGAATACCAGATGGACGCCATCGCCCTCCGCTGCTGGGTGGAAATGCAACAGCAGCTCGGCATTTCGCCGTGTGTAATCCTCAGTGAACTCAATAACCGTGGCTTTGTAGCCGCCTGCGAGGTAGACGTCGGTAACGCCGTGGCGATGCGGGCATTGAACCTGGCGTCCGGCGATGTTGCAACCTGCCTGGACTGGAACAATAACTACGGCGACGAAGACGACAAGTGCATTCTGTTCCACTGCGGACCGGTTCCCGACAGCATGATGACCTGCCGCGGCAAGATTACCGATCACGCTATTCTCGCAAACGCCGTTGGTAAGGGTTGCTCCTTCGGATGCAACGTCGGAAGAATTGCCCCGACCGACATGACGTTCTCCAGCATGCTCACCGAAGCCGGCAAACTGAAGTTCTACATCGGCGAGGGACGCTTCACCGACGACGAAATAGCATCCGACTACTTCGGATGCGCAGGCGTCGCTGAAATCCCCAACCTGCAGGACACCCTGCGAACCATCGGATACCTCGGCCATCGTCACCACGTGAGCCTGACGCCCGGACACGTAGCCGGCGCAGTGACCGAAGCCCTGGAAAAATATCTTGGATATGAAGTAACGACAGTATGAGTCTGCTTGGAATTGATGTAGGAACAACTGGTTGCAAAGCAGTCGCCTTCTCCGCTGAGGGCGACTGCCTCTGCAACGCCTATCGGGAATACCCCGCCGCCGCCGCCGCCGCGTGCGCAGACGCGTGCATGCTGGACAGCAAACTGGTGGTCTCACTCGTAAAAGAGACCATACGCCAGGCGGCGAAAGAGACTTCCACAGATCCCATAACCGCCCTGTGTGTAAGTTCCATGGGCGAGGCGATGACACCCATCGGTGCCGATGGCGAGATACTCGACGGATGCATTCTTTGCAGTGATACCCGCGGCGGCGATCTTCTCAACGAGGCGATGGACGGCCTGGGTCAAACTGACTTCTTCAAGATCAACCCGAATATCCTGGGTGCCAATTACTCGCTACCGAAGCTCCTGTGGATCAAAGCGAATCAACCGGAACTCTACGAAAAGACCGACAAGTTCCTGCTCTGGTGCGATCTGATCGCCCACGTGCTGGGATGCGAACCGGTTACCAGCTATTCGCTGGCCAACAGAACGCTGCTTTTCGACATTCATACACTCGACTGGTCCGACGCCCTGCTTGAGCGAAGCCAAATAGACAAAGACAAGCTGCCGCGATGCGCACCGAGCGGAACCGTGGTGGGCACCGTTAGCGATTCTGTCGCGCAGGAACTGTCCCTGCCAAAAGGTGTGAAGGTGGTTTTGGGCGGGCATGATCAGGGATGCAACTCGCTGGGAGCGGGCATATGCACAGCCGGGCGGGCGGTTTGCGGCATCGGTACTTTCGAGTGCATAACGCCGACTTTCGACCATATCCCGCCGGCAGAAAAAATGCTCTCGGCTGGCATGGCAGTTGAGCATCACCTGCTCGACGGGCTATATGTAACGCTGATCTACAACCAGGCAGGCAGGCTGGTGAAATGGTTCCGCGATACCTTCGCCCAGGCAGACATGCAACTGTGTGGCCCGGACAAGGATATCTACGATCTGCTGGCGGCCGAGATGCCTGCGGAACCGACCGACCTCATAACGCTTCCTTACTTCGAACCGACAGGCCCGCCGAACTTCATCAGCAAGGCATCCGGCGCGGTGATCGGCATGAAGACGTCCACCACTCGCGGCGAGATACTCAAGTCTATCATGGAGTGCACAACGCTGTACTTCATGGACTGCATCGAGGCGTTGGCAAGCGTGGGCGTTGATACGTCGGAATTCGTCGCCACCGGCGGCGGAGCGAACAATGACCAATGGTTGCAGATAAAGGCCGACGTCTTCAACGTCCCGTTCATACGCCCCGCAATAACAGACGCCAGCCCGCTTGGAGCAGCCCTGCTGGCCGGCGTAGCAACGGGCGTTTACGCGGACGCAGCAGAGGGCGTCGAGCGGATGGTTCGCCATGAAAAGGTCTTCCGCCCCAATCCCACTGCCCATCAGCAGTATCGCGATAAGCTGCATCGCTACCGCCAGGTAACAGATGCAATGCTTCCGCTGATGCAGGAGATGTAGCAACACAGGCATAATCAGCCGCATCGATAATACTGTAACCATTTATCGCCACGCCTTTTATTCGCACTTCAACCTCTTACTTCAACCATAGGGCTATTCTGCCGATATTACTCTGGGTGCAAAGGTGCGTCTGTCCCTTCGCGGAGAGTCTATGTTCTAATGATCGTTGGAGGTTGTCTAACGAATGTCAATCATTTCACTGATACGGCCGGACAAGAGCGTCATTATATGTGATGACGACTTCAGAGATATGATATCTCCGCGAACCGAAGCTATCGTCGGAATCGCTCACTACATTGCCAACCACCCAATTGCAGACTCAGTATTCACCCGCCCGCTGCTGGCGAGGCTCCTGTCGGAATCAAGCCAACTCGTCGAACTTCTCGACGCATACGGCGCAGACAATAACTCTCGCTGGTCCACGCTGCGAGCAGTCATACACGCGATCAAATGTTTTACCGATGTCAGTTACGAACTGCGACACCTCCGCCACGTGCTGCCTTCTTACATGCTCCTGAAGATCGAGCATGACTTCGAGAATGACACCGAGAATGCATGGCTTCTGACCGTGGAGGCCCTTCGGCGATGCTGCAAGCTCTTGCTGGTCCAGGTCGACGAGCTTGACCTTACACTGCCCAACTACGATCCGGACGATAATCGCTTCGTCGAAAATCTCCCGCCCGGAAGACTTCCGTGTGACTGCGAATCTCGCAAAAGCGAGTGCGCGACAGCCACCATCACCCAGTTGGTTACCGAATTCCTAAACCTGGCGGCCCGGAGCGACCTTGTTAAGCAGGCGAGCAAAGCCAAGCCCGAAGAGTATGCATCGCTCATCCCCGGAACCATGAGCGAAGAGCAACTGCGGCAGCTTCGCGACCAGTTCCGCAACATGCAGACACTTTACGACACGTTTGTTTCACAGACGCAGATGGAGGAGCTCGATCCTGACTTGCCTGTACTTCGCGGGCATATCAGCGTTGTCTACCATCTGCTGCACGTGGCGACTTCCTTCGTGCACCTGTACGAAAGATACGAGTTCATTGGCTCACAGAGACACCACAACGCTCCGGTAGACCCCCAACGCCTGCTGAAAGTGCTGATGGAATACTCGATGGCATACGCTAACAGGTACTTGGACTGCGTACAGTTCCTCTGCCAGCAAATGCTCAAATGCTACGCCGAAGTTGGACACATCCAAGTGTCAGTACCGCGATACCGTGGATTCCATGTCCGGCCATCCACGCTGGTTGCCAAGATTGTGCTCCATTACGGAAGCACCGTCTGGATGGAAATGGACGGTGACTCATATGATGCGAGTTCACCGATGGAAATATTCCGGGCCAACGAAAAAATCAACGCACGCAAACGCAAATGGCTGGCTGAGCAGATCGCAGAACTGCCGGAAACCATGGATTATGACGAAGACGGCGATGTTCAGCAGTATGCCATGCACATAATCACAAAACTCGCCGAAGCGGGCAAAGTGGTGATTTACGCACGCCCGCTGACTATGTCCGATGAGCCCGTCAGCAGGCGAGGGACGCTGCTGGAGTGGATAGTCGCGGAAGTAGCAAGACTGATGGCCACAGGCAAGATCGACATCGACGCGGAGATTTCGTTGGGATTCAACGGCGACAAACGCGTGCTGGCAGACCTGCAAGTGCTTGCTGAAAACGGCTATGGCGAAGACAACTTCGGTAACAATATCACCCTGCCGAAGGAACTGATCTACCTGCGGAGATAGTTTTTTTTTGGGGAATGGACGAGTGTAGCTGAATATAACGGGAAGCCTGTTTGGTTCTGTCCCGGCGAAATTTGCCGGACTCGACACTTACGGGGCCATGATCTCGACCAGAGATTGGCACCGACGCTATCGCAAGACACGCGAGTGGAGTACACATAAATGAAACATATATCCTCAGCGTTATTCACCGCAATGGCAACCGTCATCGTCTCTCTTGCCGGATGCGACGGGCCTGGCCCGTTAGAACCGGGCGGACTCTTTGACCCCTGCCTCGTTGACGACAACACCGCAATAGGCAGAATCCAACCCATTCAAACAGAGACCCTGTTCGACAAGGAAGTGCTCGATTCACCCAAACCAGTGCTGGTGTGCTTCTACCAGACAGTCTGCTCCGCATGCAAGAAACTCGCGCCGCGGCTGTCAAACGTCGCCAATAGCATGCCCAACATAACCTTCCGCAGGACCAATGCGGACCTGGCACCCCAAGTGACCAACAGATACACCGTGAAATACTTCCCCACGATGATCATGTTCCGAAACGGTATGGAAGTTCGGCGTTGGGTCGGCCTGCACACCGAAGCCGAGATGCGAAAAACATTCCCCGAATCGCTGGCCGCCAAAACGCCCGCACCCGTTGCCACCCGCGAAGTCTGCACTGAACACGGCTGCATCACTATCGTTGATGACCCCATCGCAAACCCGGCAAACATCAGAATCCAGACAAGCAAACAGTAGTCGCCAGGCCTCGCTATCGCAGCCACAATCGCCCGACCACCGCTGAACACCCGATGCATACAAAACGAAAACACGCTGCCCCAGGCAGAAACGCTCACCAAATCACGCCTCACGGCGATACTACAATGTGAAGCGGAAGTTACCTACCAGTGCTCCGGGCAGACGCATGCTGCTGGTTGACCGGGCCTCGTAGGTGTCCTTGCAGGGGATCAAATCTCGCTCGGCCGTCAGCCCGATAAGATTCTCGCCCAATACGCGATAAACAGTCTCATCAAACCGCATCACATTCAGCGGCGCTACGATCTTGCCATCTTCCACCCAGAACGTGGCAAACCGCGTCATGCCCGTAATCCTGCACGCCGGGCGATCCGAATAGTTCAAATACCATAGCTGGTTCACATAAATGCCCGTCCCCAATCGCTCCAGCACTTCCGCAATCGGAATATCTCCGCCCGCCATGTCCAGAGACTCCGGAGATTCGCCGGCCGACGCGCCGTTGGGCTCCACGCCGTACTCCTTGGCAGAACGCGGACTGATGAGACAATCGCGATACTCGCCGCCCTCGATCAGCGAAACGCAATCCGGCTTCACGTACCCACTCGACTGGAAATTCGCCGTCATGCCGTCGGCCGTGTTTTCACGCAGCGAGACCGATTCATGCAATCTGGCATCCTGCTGGATCATCTTCAGCAGGCTCGTGCTCTTGGTGCGGTGATCCTTAATCCCGAATCCACCCCAGCACAGCATGCCGGCAAACTCCTCCATCGCCGCCGGGCTCAAATAGACGCGATACTCGCCGGGCTCAATCGTCTTGGCAGGTCCACTCAGCATCGCCAGTTGCGCAGCGGCGTCCGTGACTTTGCGTTCGAATGCCTGCTGATCCCAGTCGAAACCGGCATAGGATGTTTTGACGGCCTTGTCCCCCTGATGATAGAAACACCAGTCCAGCATGAACCCGCTGCGCTGGAACCAATTGAGCTGACCGAGTGAATTTGCGAATCCTGCAAACACGGGGCCCTGAGCGTAAATACCGACCAGATCCCGCCCCTGCCCGGCTGCACACACGCGATCCAACACATCGGCCTTGCCCGGAAGAATGCTTTCGCGGATACTCTCGCCGCTTTGGGGTTCCGTGGAGTAGAGCAGTAGCGGGTCTTCGGGCACATGGGGGAGTTTCGTCCGCAGATCATTGAGTGCGCCGGCGACCACCGCCATGTCAGCTTCGATCCTGCTGCCACCGATTGTAAGGACGCTCCTTGCGTGACGCTGGCCGGCAATAAGCTCCAGCGTGAGCACGCGCTGACACACACTGCCCGCTTGGCGCACGTTCGAGTTATTGAACCGCACAAAATCGCTGTCCTCACCATTCAAGCCGACAAGCAGCACCTCGTCGCCATTCAGGTCCGCAAACAGCTTGCCCGCAAGTTCGTAGAAGTAATCCTTCATCCGTATTGACCTCTTATTCTGTCACGCAATATCGCCGGGACAAAACTCTTATTCGCCACCAAAGACATCCACATTGCCAAACACGCACGCCGGGCTTGAATGCCCAACACGCACACACTGGTTCGGTTCGCCCTTACCACAGTAAGGCGTGCCCAGAACATCAACTGTAGATCCGTCGCCAACCATCTTCAAACTCTGCCAGAACGTAGCCGATATGCCGCGGTAATTCGGCTTCCTCACCACCGACGTCAACTTGCCATTCTCGATTAGCCTGCCCCACTCACAACCGAACTGGAACTTGTTGCGGCTGTCATCGATGGACCACGAGCAATTGGTCTTCATGCATATCCCGTGATCGATGGAGCCTATCATCTCGTCCAGGCTGCTTTCGCCGGGTTCGAGGTTCAGGTTCGATATGCGATCTATCGGCGGGCGGTTCCAACTGCACGCGCGGCTGTTCGCTACGCCGGCTGAGCCCATGCGGGTTTGCGACACAAGACCCCCTTCAGGCCGCTGCAGCACGCCACCCTTAATAATGTACGCCTTTTCAGCGGGCAAACCATCGTCATCGTATGCGTAGGTGGCGGCCTCGTTGGATATGGTGGGATCAAACGTGATGTTCAGCAGGTCGGTGCCATACTTGTAACTACCGAACATGTCCATCGTAACAAAACTCGTACCCGCGTAGTTTCGCTCGTCACCAAGAATGCGGTCAAGCTCCAGCGGATGGCCGATCGATTCGTGTATCTGCAGGATCATCTGGTCCGGCATAAACAGCACGTCCATCTCGCCGGTCGGGCAATTGTCGGCAGTCAGCAGCTCCAGCGCCTCGGCCGCCACCGTGGGGGCACCCTGCCAGAAACCGATATCGTCCAGCACTTCCATGCCGCCCTGACGCAAAGCCCCATGCCCGCCGAATGTGCGTTCCTCAGTGATTGCGCCCTCGTTGGCAACCGCACGCAGGCCCGGCATCATATAGCTGAAACTCTGGCGAATCCGCCCGCCTTCGCTGGTCAGCAGCATGGATTCCTGCTTCGTATTCCAGAGATAAGTTTCCCAGTCCACTATGCGGTCATCTATCTTGAGCTTGGCGCACTGGTCGGTGAGCCTGCTGAACTTCTCAGCCAGCGGCACACTGTCCCAGCTTTTGCGACAGGCACCAACATAATCCCCGCAGGAATTCGGCCAGTTGATACTGTCGAAATCAACCACACAACGCCCAGCCGTCATCGACGCCCACTGCATAGCTGTTTCCACTGCAACGCGCAAGCCCGATACGCTCATATCGCCGGTAGCGCAATAACCCATACCGCCACCCGCGTAAACGGTAACCATCGCGCCCACATCGGCCCAGGTCTCCACCGGCTTGGGGATTCCCTGCCGCACGGTAACTGCCTCGTGACGCTCGTCATTCACGCGAAGCTGACAGAATACCCCGGCAGGCACAACATCCTTAAACGCGGCCTCAATACACTTAAAACGATCAGGCATAGATCTGATCTCCAATACCGCCCACGGGCGACACAGATGAACTCAACAGAAAATACGAAACTATCCCAGGAACACTCAGAGTAATCCGGAAAAACTCGGGAGAACTCGAAAAGTCACATGATTATAGACAAATTCCCCATGGATATCCGCCACAATATTAGGAACTTCACAACACACCTGCAACGTTTACCCCGACAGCCATGCCTTGGAACTTGACGCCGAATGACTTGGCAGGTAGACTTTCGCCCTGCGATAATGATTGCCAAGAAGCGATCTTATCGTGACGGCTGTACCGAGCCAAAACCTGGTAGGGTGTCCGAGTGGCCGAAGGATCTGGTCTTGAAAACCAGCGTGCCCGTAAGGGTACCGTGGGTTCGAATCCCACCCCTACCGTTATCCCCTGTGAGAGAACCCCGGCGACCCCCGGGGTTTTTCTTCTGGGGCACGTTAATGAACATCGAAAACGCCACAATCGTCCCTGGCGTCCAGCGAATCGAGGCATGAAATGATCTATCGAAAACTTCCCGGAACCGACATCGAAATCACCGCAGTCACCTTCGGAGCCTGGGCCATTGGTGGATGGATGTGGGGAGGAACCGACGAAGAGCAGGCCATCGCCGCAATTCGCCGCGGAATTGAGCTTGGCATAACCACCATCGACACTGCCGCAGTATACGGATTCGGACTCAGCGAGGAACTCGTCGGCAAGGCCATCGAACCGTTCAATCGCGAGAACTTGCAGATACTGACCAAGTGCGGCCTTCGCTGGGACTTGGGCGAGACAAATGCTCCCGTCCGTTGGGAAACGCAAGGCCGCGATGGCAAGCCCCTCACCATCAGCCACTACGCCAAGGCCGACAGCGTTATCTACGAATGCGAGCAGAGCCTCCGACGCCTCAATACCGACTGCATCGACCTGTTCCAGATCCACCGGCCGGACCCGCACACGCCCGTCGAAGAAACGATGGAAGCGATGTCGCAACTGCTGACCCAAGGCAAGATCAGGGCAATCGGCGTGAGCAACTACACCATCGAAATGCTCGAAGCTGCACGCAAGGCAGTCACCATAAGCACCAGCCAACCGCCCTACTCAATGCTGCTGCGAGATATCGAAAACGACCTGATGCCATACTGCATTGAACACGATATCGCCACCATCGTATACAGCCCCCTGCAACGCGGCCTGCTTACCGGCAAGATCACCCCCAACTACAAGTTCGGCCCGAATGACCATCGAGCGACGAATCCGCTGTTCAGCGACGAGAACGTGAACCGCGTCAATGCATTCCTCGCCGACATACGCCCTATCGCCGATGCCCACAGCGCAACGCTCGCCCAGCTCGTAATCAACTGGACGGTCTTCCGCGAAGGCATAACGGCCGCCTTGGTTGGCGCACGCAATCCGCAGCAGATCGAGGAAAACGCGGCCGCGCTGGACTTCACACTCAGCGACGACGAGACAACCTTCATCAACGCCAAGCTCGATCAGTTGGAACTGGTGCGGTAGGGCTCTCGTGCCGGATTATCCGAACATTCCGTACGCCATGGACTCGTCGATCATTGCCATATAGTTTTCCAGCGGGATGTAGTTGGCCACGCTGTTGCCTGTCCCCAGACAGAAGCCTCCGCCCGGTTGGCATTCGTCGATTGTCTTGCGGACCCGCTTGCGGATGGCCTGCTCGTCGCTACGGCAGAGGAAGTCCACGTCTATTCCGCCGAGCATCGCCATGCGTTTGCCCCACGTGTGCTTGTCGGCGCAGATGTCCTGAATGGTGTCCTCGAAGCTGTGTTTGGCGTCGACCTTCACATCTTCGATCAGGTCTTCCATGATATCATCGAGCTTGCCGCACGAGTGCAATATATATGGCCGCCCGGCCTCGTGAGACATCCCCGCCAGCGTCTTATGCCCCGCAAGCACCAGCCGGCGCATGTCGTCCGGACTCATCAGCAGGCCGGTCTTGAAGCCCATATCATCCGAGCCCCACACTATCTTAACGCGGTCAAATTGCAACGCACGGGCCACGATAATCCGCGAATGATCCACAAGACGCTGGGCGATTGCCTCAACCAGATCCGGCTGCTCGAACAGTGCAATGCAGAACGGTTCGTATCCCATCAGCCATGTCAGGTACTCGGCAATGTGGCCGAATCCGCCGGATGCGATAATGCACATGTCCTCGGGCAGGTTCTCCTGATGCCACTTGATCTTGTCCGTCGCCTCTGGGACATTGGGGTCCGGCCAGGGATACGCTTCGAACTCCTCCCAGTTGCTGATCGGACCGCGGTGATTGTCCACGAATCCCCTGCCGGCAGAGTGAGCCAATTCAGCGGTGTCCTCTGTATGCACCCAGTTCAGGGGCCAATCTCCGGGCACCGATAGCGGAACCCGCACAAAATCGAACCCGACGAACCTGTTGACTGCTATCTCCTTGCGGGATGCGTAGTCAGACGCGGCCGGGTCAAGATCGTCTACAAGACCAAAGCGTTCACAGAGTGCGTCGATGATTTCGCCATCCAGAAAAAGCTCCATATGGTGAACGCGGTCGGGTGTGCCCTTGCGGAGAATATTGTCAACAAGCCCCTGCCAGTTCGGCTGGAATTTGCGGCTTTCGAGTGCTTCGTAACGAGTCATGCTAGTTCTCCTGCATTTGTGTTCATGCGGTTTTGTATTCACATAATTTACACGTAGATGGCATGAGGAGTCTATGGTACAATCGCCAATCATGTACCCGGATCGCTTATGTCGAAAATAAACACACAACAGACTGGCATACCCGGAATGGTTGGCGACGCAGAGCTCTTGGGCCTGCTTCGCCCTTATTTACGACACTGCGGCGACGATAGTCGCCAGCCGTGGATTATTGAGACCCGCTGCCTGCTGGACTATCTGCTTGTCTATATCGCCAGCGGCACGGGGAGGTTCGATATCGCCGGCAAGACGTATAACGCCCGGGCCAATGACCTGTTCTGGATTCCGCCCCGGACCCCGCACCGCATGGAGGGCTTCGCGCCGCACATGGAATGCGTTTATGCCCATTTTGATCTGATCTATCGCCGGGAGGTGAGCCACTGGGACTTCAGCATCCCCGGCGGCATGACAGACCTGAGCGAACTGAACACGCTTACCCACCCGCCGATGAACGTCCCCAGTCTGACCGATCTGGCCGGGCAAATTCGCACACACACCAACAGGCAAGTGGGCAACGAGCTGCGGGAACTGTGCGTGGAAGCCGCTCGCAGCCAGCCGCATTCCGCACTGCGAACATCGGGCATGCTCACCACCATCATAGCCGACATTCTCCGCGGCAAGCGCGGTGGGCAGCATGCCGATTCGCAACATCTTCCGCGACTTGAAGAGGCGGCTGAGTTTCTGCGCAATAACTGTCGGCGTGATATCTCGGTGGAAGAGGCGGCTGAGTTGTGCGAACTGTCGCCGAGCCATTTTCGCAAATTATTCGCGGCCTACTTCGGATGCTCGCCGCGTGATTACCTGCGTCAGGCTCGAATCGGCATGGCCAGGCGAATGATGACGGCATCTGCGATGACACTGTCCGAGATCGCGACAGAATGCGGATTCGCCAACGTGCACAGCTTCTCGAGAGCATTCAAGGCAACAGAAGGCGTATCGCCAAGTGAATACCGCTCATGCGGACCGGCCACGGTGCGAACGAATCTGCGAAAAGTGGGATATGCTCATTGATGTGTTCTTGCGGATAAACCGGCCACAAGCTGCCGAAGCGTCGACCCCGGCGATTGCCCCGTGAGTTGCCGACAAGCCCCCCCCCCTCGCAGACGAGCCGCATCTACTCAAGATCGTAAAGACTGTTATCAGCAGAAAGGAAGCCGGTGCCATCGGCGATATTGGCGGCTGCGGCGGCTGACTTGTAAGGGGTATCCAGCTTTCGCACGCAACTGTCGGCAAAACCCACATTCGTGCTGTCACGATGTCGAAAGCCCTGCGTGCCTGCATATCTGGAAGCAGCACTGAAGGAGGCGTCGTGGCCGCTGGCTGTATTGGGGGCCGGACTTCGCATGAATTTGTTGGCACCGTTTGACCACTCGCCATCGCCAAAGATAGCGCAATTCTCCGGAGAGCCAACATCGGCCTTGTGTGCGGATGGCGAATGCACAGTCATGCCGGGTAGAAACACCACCCTTCCCCCTATATAGCTGTGATTATAGTTGTATCCGGTGAACTTGTCCCCAGCCGTGCTGGCACCCTTAAAACTGGGACATTGCTGGACCTGTATATCCTGTCCCTGGGGCCAGAGCAAGCCTGGACCGTATTCGCCGCTGGGCAGCTTAATGAAATCCCACTGATCAACACCAGTCTTGCTGGGAAGCCAGTACTCAGCATAGGCAAGCGGATAACTGTCGTCATTCTCCATCGTATACATGACTGCCGCAGTCAGCATGCATCGCATATTATTCATGCACGACACGCCCTGTGCCAAGTCCATCGCCGCGGCCACCGCGGGCAGCAACAGCGTCGCCAGGATCGCTATGATCGCTATCACCACAAGCAACTCTATGAGCGTAAAACCCGACTTGTGTTGTGCTGTAGTCATAATAGACAAAGGATGGACGGGGGTCCAAGCGGGCATGACTTCGCTCAAACCCCGTCCAATCGGGAAGTTTAATGTGCGCACTTGCTGTTCGCACTCGGTTCTACAGCCGCTGCCGGCGGCCACACGTCAGCTTCACATCTACCTGCGGCGACGCAGCCACGCTGAACCGGCTGCGATAAGCAGACAGGCTGTCGTCGGCTCGGGAGCGGAAGATGGAACCTCTCCGTAGCTGCTGTTCCAGACCAGGAAGTCAGTCCCATTAACAATGCCGTCACCGTTACTGTCGCCATCGGATCGCTTGGCATACGATGTACCATAACCCTGATTCCAAGCCAGAAAATCCTGACCATTCACGACGCCGTCCATATTAAAATCACCGCCAAGCGGCACTGACACGTCCGAAATCGCATCTACTTGCGTATACCAGTCATCGCCGTCACTCACTTCTATCTTCACGTACTGGATCCAGTCCAAACCTGTCGAATGGAAATCCACCGGCGTCCCACCACCGCTTGTCTCATAGTATTCAAGGACATCCGCATACGCCCAACCGTCGTACTGCAAGTCAGGACGAACAGGCCTGGTGAAATCGGTGGCCACGGCGCCGTCATCGCCCTGGGAGTGTGACGTATCCATATACCCTTGTGTGGGGAAGAGAGTGTCGGCGAAGACACCGGACACCTCGTACCAATCGATGCCATTCTGGCTGACCGATATTATCCCCGGGTCCGCTTCGGTCCGTGAGGCATCGACCACACCAGTCAGTTCAGTGCTATCCACGAAGAACGTGTTGCCAAAGACAATGAAATCAAACCCCCATACCGCACCAGCGGTATTGTCCAGAACCTGATGGTCGAACTTCAGAACAAGGCTTCCGTTGGGACCTATTGAAACGATCTGATTATAGAACCATGCGGGGTTGAACATCGTCACATCCTGAGACGCCGGAGGCGAGGAATTCCAGATAGGCGTGGTGCGTCCAGGCTCACCCAGCGCGGAGTTCGGATTGACGTATAACGCACTGGTACCATCGCCAGCAACATAGCTATCGACCTCAGTCGCATAATCGCTCGCAAACACAGCCGAAGCGGAAACCGCCAGCAAAACCAATATCGTCATCAATGCTCTCATCTTCATTGCAGCTCTCCTGGTGCGTCTCAATCAATCCTCATGCATCCCTGCAGAACATTCAGGCTCCGGCAGGTTGGCCATTGAGCCATCCGCCAACCTGCCGGTTCCCAAATACGTGCTATTTCCTGCGGCGAAGCAGAGCCATGCCGCCTGCAGCCAGCATGATCATTGTCGCCGGTTCGGGGGTGGGCACGACCATTCCATCCATTGACCAGGCATACTCGCCGTTGGCCAGGTTCAGGCCTTCAATCTTGTTATTGCCCAGAATCTCACCTCCGATGCCACCGCCGTTGAGTGTCCAGTTCGCGCCGCCGTCTACCGAGTCACCCAGGCACCACCATCCTGCCCTGGCACCGGCCGTGTGGCTGTCGATGCCATCGGCATACGTGATATCCTGAATGAACGACTCAGGAATGCCATCAATGGCAATGCCGACTGTCGCGTCAATGGCAGTCAATGCGTCTGCCACGGTGTCGGTGGCATTGTCCCAGCGATAACCAAACGCGTGGGTTTCGGTCGTGTACGAGCCGCCATTTTCATTCCAGTCGATCACAACAACAGTCTCGTTCGGGCCGCTACCGGTCCAGAACTCAACATCCACCCAATAACCGCCAAGGTTGTAGTCCGCAGCCTGGGCTGCCACAGCAACCAAACCAACCACCAATACAGCAATCACATGCTTCAACATCACAACTCTCCTCCGAGGCCAGGCGGTGTCCTGCCTTGATAAGGCCTCGCTACCTCGCCCATCCTGATTGACGATTGCCTGGGCGCATGGCATATCGCCAAACAACCTGTAAGCTGGAGATTTGCGTGACGGACGCTAAGAGGTGTTACTGCAAAAGGATGTCGGAATGTGCATATCACAATCCGCTCACCTGCGTTCTCTCGCGAACAGCCAAGCAAAAAACCCCGTCCTTCGCATTCGAAGACGGGGCCGCAAGGGTTCTGGAGAACCAAAGACCGGTCCCGACTGCCGATAAAAATCGCGAAGGCAATCCAGGTTGGTCACAGGCAGGTTTTCTGGCTCCCGGGTCATCCTTCCACCGCGCCTTCCCGTTATGACTACAAGTCAAATAACAGTGGCATATTGCGATGGTCGTCGCCGGTTACAGCGGCGCGTCCGCGGCCGATTTTCACGGCCTTCCCTTGCCCGCAAACTTCACGCGGGCAAAACCTGTAACGAACGCGAGTATACCCCCTCGAATAGACGTGTCAAACAAAACTTGCCCCACTTCTACACAAAAATCACTCCTCAACGTCGCTGCGTCGCTGCTCCATTACCTGGCGAAACGCCTCTACAAGCTTGTCCTTGAGCCCATCGATATCTTCATTACTGCGAAGACCCGCTGCCCGCTGGTGCCCGCCGCCGCCGAATTTCTTGGCGACTTTGGCTACGTTCACCCGGTCGCGACTCCGCAGACTCACTCGCACACCTTCATCGTATTCCACCAACAACACTACCGATTCAACCTGTCCAATACGCAATGCCTCGTTCACCATATTCTCGGTCTCGTCCATACGAGCGCCGGTTTCCTCGAAATCCCCGCGGCGAATAATCATCGTCGCCAGCCTGTCATCGAAGAAGAACTCCAGGCTTTCCAGCATGCGCACCAGCAATGTGAGCCGCTCGGGCCTGTCGGTCTGGTGCAGTCGCATGTAGAGCTTGTCGGGCCGCACACCTACGTCCACCCAGCTTGCCATCGCCCGCAGGCAGCGTCCGTCAGTGTTGGCGAACCTGAGCCAACCCGTATCCGAAGTCACCGCCATCGCAAGCGCCTCAGCGGCAGGTTGGCACAAATCCCATCCAAGCTTGCCAATAAGCTCTCCGACCATCACGCCCGCAGCCGCCGCTGACGCATCAATCCAACGGGCACTGCCTATTTCATCAAAAGTACTGTGATGATCCACCACAACAACTTTCGGCTGCCTGGCGATAAGCCCGTCTGCAATGGTATCGAGCTGGGCTATGGCGCATGTGTCTACAATCATGATCAGATCGGACTGGTCAGCGAGCGAGTCGAACTCATCAATACCATGCGAAGATACGCCATTGAACATAAATGCCAACCGTGGCGGAATACTGTCGGGCACGAGAATGTGCACCTTCTTGCCTGCTCGCGTGCCCGCATGGTAGATCGCAAGCAGAGATCCCAAGCCATCGGCGTCTGGGCGGGCATGAGTTGTCACCAGTAGTTCGACCGCATCCGCGACTCGCTCTGCAATGACATCACATCCTGTTCGTACCGTGTCAGTCCCGTTTTGAGCAGAGTTCTCGTACACGTTGCACATCCTCGAATATCTTGGTCTTGAGCGTCTCTACCGAGTCAAACTTCTCCTGGCATCTCAGCCAGTGAGCGAACCGAATCTCGACGTTCTCTTCGTAGTAATTACCATCGGCATCCAGCAGGTACGCCTCCACAGCTTTCTGTCCGTCATCAAAAGTCGGCTGGCTACCTACGCTTATCGCTGCCATATGCTCCTGTCCGCAAACGGTTGCGACACCGGCATATACACCGTCTGCCGGCACAATCCTATCCCCGCCATCCAGATTCACTGTGGGATAATCCAACATCCTGCCCCTGCCATACCCGTGCACCACCCGTCCAGTCATCACAAACGACCTGCCCAGGCACTTTGCAGCATCAGCCACCCGTCCATCAAGCAACAATCCGCGAATCAGCGTGCTGGATACCCGCACACTGCCTTGGCAAAGCTCAATCTCAAAAGGATCGACAATACGAACACCAAACCCCAGCAACTTGCCCGACTCACGCAGAGTATCGGTATTCCCACTCCGCTTGCTGCCGTAGTGAAAGTCTCCGCCCTCCACGACGTGGCGCGGCGCGAATATTCCCATCATGATATCCGCCACGAAAGCATCCGCCGACATGCACAGCAACTGCATATCCGCTGCAACGGTTACCACGTAATCTGCCCCGCAACCCAAAAGCAACTCCACACGCTCATCCGCAAGCGTCAGGCGTTCGGGGATATCGTGTGGCCGAACTACCAGATCAGGCGGCGGATCGAAGGTCATCGCCACAACAGGCAAGCCTTCGACGCTCGCCAGCTCTCTGGCCGCAGCGAGAATGTTGCAGTGCCCAAGATGAACGCCATCAAAGTTCCCGATGGTCAGCACACACACCCTGGCCGACTCGGGAACAGCCTCAAGCCCTCGTATGTCTCGTTCGTTGTTCATTCGTAAAATAGCAATTCAGGCAAAACAATGTATTCCAACATGCGAATCCAAAAAACGTCGGCCCGCTGGCAGTGCTCATCCCAGGCGAGCCTGAACGAGCGGAACTTCCTGCGAATCGACATCGATCAGATCAATCTCAACATCATAGACATCTGACAGCACCTCTCTGTTGACCACGTCGGCCGGACTGCCCTGGGCCGCGATTGACCCGTCACGCATGAGAACCAGATCGTCGGCAAATCGCGATGCGAGGTTAATATCGTGGCTGACACAGACAATCGCCATGCCCCAATCATGCGACAGGCGACGCATCATATCATATATCATCAACTGGTTGCGAATATCCAGGTGACTGGTGGGCTCATCCAGCAGCAGCACTGACGGCTGTTGGGCTATCGCACGTGCGATCATCACGCACTGGGCCTCTCCGCCTGACAGCTCATCCAACATGCGATCTGCAAACTTGCTTACACCCGTCATATCCATCGCGGCATCAACCACACGATGATCCAACTCGGTCTCGAAACCCATCGTACCCATATGCGCCGTGCGCCCAAGCATTACGAGTTGCCGGACAGTGAACGCGAACGCCGTCTGCGGAGTCTGCGGAACGTAAGCAACAATCCTGCCAAGCTGGCCGGCCGACAGTTTGCGGCGATCCTGCCCATCCAACAAAACAATTCCGCAGTTGGGCTTGAGCATACCAAGCATGCACTTGAGCGTTGTGGTCTTGCCCGACCCGTTAGGCCCCAGCACGCATAGCATCCTGTTTGCCTGGGCCTTGAAACTGATCCCGTGCAGCACATCGTTGCCGCCGCGATACGCAAAACGCAAATCACTCACCTGAAGAGCATGTATTTCGCTCATCACATTCCCTCCCTAAAGTGCCTGCGAAGCAGGTATACGAAGAACGGTCCGCCCATCAGTGCGGTCACTATGCCAACTGGCAATTCACCGGTTTGCAACGGGACCGCCGTCCGACAGAGCGTGTCGGCAACGGCAAGGAACCCCGCGCCGGCGAACCCGGAAGTAATCAGCAGAACCCGGTGATCGCTACCGACCAATCGCCGCATGATATGAGGCACGATAAGCCCCACAAACGATACCGGCCCGGCAAGTGCCACCGCCGCAGCCGTCATCAGCGCAGCGGTCACAAACGTGGTCATTCGCAGGCCGTGAATATGAATGCCACTGCTGCCGGCTACGTCGTCGCCGAGTGCCTGCACGTTGAATGCCTTCGCCCGGGAGATAAGCACCAGCCATCCGGCGATTATCACAAACCCGGCAACCAGGATGGCCCCCATCGAGCTTTGCTCGCGAATCTGCCCCATCGCCCATATCGTGATGTCGCGAAATACCGGCCGGGTCGCCACGAGGTATAGCAGCATGATGATTGCGCCGTTGAACGCCGTCACTATCACGCCGGAAAGCAGCAATGTGTACGGGTCAAGCCGGCCACGGCGTTGGGCTATCAGGTATACAACCAGCATCGTAACCACACCACCAACGCCGGCCGCCACCGTGGTACCGCCCATAGCCAAAGGCGTGATAGCGCCCGCTCCGCCGGCCATCATCGCCAGCATCGCAGCCACCGCCGATCCAGAACTGATGCCCAGAATATACGGGCTCGCCAGCGCGTTTCTCAGTATGGACTGCAACGCCACGCCGGCAGCGCTCAGCCCCGCACCAACTAGCGATGCCGGTATCAACCGGCGCATCCGCAGATGCCATATGTCCTCGGTAAGCTGTGTCTGCCCCACGCAACTGCACACCGCCACCACGACGGCCCACACCACCGCGTTGGCCAGCACTATCAGTATCAGGCGGTCCGCACTGAACCCGCGCGACACCTGCAATTTGCCGCCAGAATCAGCCATCGGAACCCACCTTCTTTTCGGCTGCGTCAGGAGCTTCTGTGCTTGTCTTTGCGCCGTGCACATACCTCTCGAAGGGGAGGATCACATCTTCGAGTACGCGTGAGCCGAATAACGTTAATCGCCTGTTAGCGGTAATGTGCAATCTGCCTTCTGATATCGCCGGCACCTGCTTGAATGCAGAGAGGTATTTGCGGGCTCCAGCCTCCTGGCCGGGGTTAACCTGGCAGACTATGACGTCTGGTCTGAGCTTCACGATCATCTCGGCGTTTATTGCCGGCCAGCCCTTGTAGTTCTCACCGGCCGCATTCACACCGCCCACCACGGAAATGATCTCATCCAGATAGGTATTACGCCCGCAGGTTGCGGGATGGTCGTATCCCATGAGGAACAACACACGTCGCTTAGGCTTGTTGATGCACCTTTGGCGTATCTGCTCAACTCGCCCCATGATCTGCTTTGCGAGCTTGTCGCCTCTTGCAGAGTAGCCCACGGTATCGGCTATGGTGCGGATCGAGCTGCTGATGCCTTCGATGCTGTCATGGCTCACCGAGACAACCTTCAAATCAGGGCGCATCTTCATCAGCGGCAGGAAACGGTCTTTGGTCTGCTGTATGAAGATGACGTCGGGGTCCAGTGCAAGCAACGCCTCGCTGTTCAACGTAGACTCGCTGCCGACTCTGGTCACGCTCACGCCATCGGGTAATTCACACCAACTGGTCACACCCACCAGATTATCAAGCAAGCCGAGGTCCACCACGATATCGGTAACAGAGGGAGAGTACGAAATAATCCGTTGCCGCCTGAGCTGGCCAATGTTGTCCTGCGCGTGGGTGCATTGGCAGCCCGCCCCAGCGTCACTGGCATAGAACAGTCGCGGCACGTTCAGAATAGCCGCAGGCAACACAACTATCGCCACCAGCATCACCAGACGCAGAATCACCACTCTCGCATTCGCGCTGGCGGGGCTCATTCCCGCGCCTCGATAATCGCCGCAGGAAGATAATCCAGCAAATCGGAGGCAATCAGCGATACCTCGCCCAGCTTGGCAGCGGCTAGATCGCCCGCCATGCCATGGACCCGCACGCCGAGGGTGGCTGCGTCAAACGCGCCTAGCCCCTGTGCGATGAATGCCGCGATGACCCCCGTCAGCACGTCGCCGCTGCCGCCTGTCGCCATGCCGGGATTACCCGTATCGTTCACGTAGACTACCCTGTCGGCCACTACCACCGTTGACGCGCCCTTCAGGACGCACACAAGCTCGGCGTCGCTGGGCTGCGTCCACTTATCCATCGCCGCCAGCACTGCCTGCTCACGATCGGCTTGCACATCTGCGGTTGACATGCCGGTAAGCCGGGCAAATTCGCCGGGATGAGGAGTAAGCACGAGTGGACAAGTCCTGCTGTGTGCCCAGTCGTAAATGCGCGCCAAATTGTTCAAGCCGTCGGCATCCAGCACAACCGGCCGATCCTGACTTAGCAGAGTTCGCACCACGTTTTCCTGCTGCGTGCCGACGCCAAAACCCGGACCGGCTGCGATTACATCACTGGCCGCCACGGCCTTCGATACATGACTGATCGCCTTTCCGCAAAGCCCGCCATAGCCGTCACACTGCAGCCCAATGGACATCGCACACATGCACAACTGAGCGGCTGACTGTTGTATGCTCCGCGGAACAGCCATCGTCACCAGCCCTGCACCACCCCTGAGAGCCGCATTGGCAGTCAGTGCCGGCGCACCGACCATACCATCGCTGCCGCCAATCACAAGCAGGCGTCCGAAGTCGCCCTTGTGTGCATCGGGGCGGCGTTTCGGCAATTTGGCAACAGAATTTACGCGTTGGGTTTCTGGCATCTTTCTCCGTATGACTTCTTATTCCGCGCGGCCGGGTTGCGACGCGGTCTGGCGATTAATCATGGCCCCGATGTAACCTCCGGCGAAACCATTGTCAATGTTGACCACACTCACGCCGGTCGCGCAACTGTTCAGCATTCCCAGCAGAGCCGCCAGGCCGCCGAAGTTCGCGCCATATCCCACGCTCGTCGGCACAGCTATCACGGGCACCGCCACCAGACCGCCAACGGCGCTGGCCAGTGCACCTTCCATGCCCGCAACTGCCACTATCGCATTAGCAGACTGAAGGGTCTCCGTGCACGCCAGCAGGCGATGAATGCCCGCAACACCCACATCGTATTTCGTTGCGACCTTCGCCCCCATAATCTCGGCTGTGACGCGGGCCTCCTCAGCTACCGGCATGTCACTCGTGCCGGCTGCCACTATCACCACGTTGCCGATGGGCTCAGTCACTTCGCCCTGGCGAAGCGTTATCGCCCGGGCAACAGTATGGTATTGGGCTTCAGGCCAGTCGGCGGCGACAGCTTCGTATTCGCCGGGTTCGGCTCGCGTCGCCAGCACGTTCCCGCCCTGGGCGGCTAGCCTGCCGAATATCTCGCGTATCTGCTCAGCCGTCTTTCCGGGGCAATATATTACCTCCGGAAACCCGCATCGAATCGCACGATGGTGATCCACATTGGCGTACCCGAGAGACTCAAAAGGCAGGCTTCTAAGCCGCTGCAACGCATCGGAAATTTCCACATCGCCCGCGCTGACCTGCTCCAACAGCTCCCGTATTGCCTGCTCTTCCATAGTTCTTTCCCGTAAACACTCTGCAACTATCGCCTATCGCCGCACCGTTGCCCTGGCAGCCAGCTCCAGATCGGCCACTTTGCCTGCCTTCAGATAATGCCACGCCAAACCTGCCGTCATGGCTGCGTTGTCTACGCAATAGCTCATTGCCGGCATCCGCACATCGCAACGCAACTTCTCGCCCAGTGCGTCTATACCCTTTCGCAGGGCGCTGTTCGCCGCCACGCCGCCACCGATTATCAGCGTCTTTGCGCCGGTCTGCTTGGCCGCGCGACGCACCTTGATCAGCAGCGTATCGACAACCGCGGCCTGGAACGAAGCAGCGACATCGGCGATTTCCTGATCGGTGAAGTTTTCTATGCCCATACCCGCGTGCTCCTGGGCACTGGCACGCCTGGCCGTCGGGCCCTCACGCCGGGGATTCGCCGGCTTCTCGCCGGGCACACCATTCACATGATACAGCACAGCCGTCTTCAATCCGCTGAACGAAAAATCAAGCGATTGCCCCTTCAGCAGCGATCTCGGAAAATCCAGTTTTGCCGGATCGCCACTTTGGGCACATCTGTCTATCGCCGGTCCGCCGGGATATCCGAGATTCAGGATGCTGGATACCTTGTCGAACGCCTCGCCGGCGGCATCGTCTATCGTGCTACCGAGCAGTTCCATGGTGGCTGGGCATGTGCAATTGTACAGGGCCGTGTGCCCGCCACTGCATATCAGGGCCAGGGCGGGATACGCTATCCGATCACTGTCCAACGCGGCAGCGTAGGCATGGGCGTAAACATGGTTCACCGCCACCAGCGGAACATCCCACACCATAGCCATGGTCTTGGCTGCCATCAACCCTATGAGAATCGAACCGATAAGGCCTGGCTCGTTGGCAATCGCGACCGCAGAGACCTGCTCGGGGGCGATTTTCGCCTCGTCCATCGCGCGAGCAATAACACCGTTGACCGCTTCGATATGTGCCCTTGAAGCAACCTCGGGCACCACCCCACCGAAACGCTGATGAATATCTATCTGGCTGGCAACGATATTGGACAGCACATCGTGGCCGTCGGCGACCACCGCACAACTCGTCTCGTCACAACTGGATTCCATACCGACTATGTATGTACGTTCACTCATATGTATCAACTCATCTGGTCTAATTCGGATTAGCGCTCGCCTGCCATGCTTGCGCGGCTGGCGCGATGCCGCATTTTCCGCTCGTGGGCGGCCTTGATCTTACTGCACATGGATTGAACCACGCCTTCGTCGCTCAACAGCGATACCGCCCGGGCGAATTGCGGGTCGGCGTCCGCAAGAGTGGTAACAACCTTCCGAATCGCCAGTGCCTCAGCAGGCATGGTGGTGGGAGTTCGCATATCTCGCCGGCCTGCACTACGGGCCTTCATCCACACCTGCTCGCATGCGGATTTGCCCTGCGGCAGATTGACTACTACATGCGGCTGGACACCTTGCCATTCGGGCATTGTGGTAGCAGATTCTTCACTGCCCGGGCCGATCACGAAACGTGACGTCGTAAGGTTCAGCACGCCCAAGCCCTCGCCCAGATCGAACATACTCTGGATGTAGTCTTTTCCGCGTGTCCTTGTGCCCACGAGCAACGCCCTGCCGGACTGGCCGAGAGCCCCGGCGAATATCTCCGCCGCAGACGCCGTGTCCGAGTCAATCAGCACTACTATCGGGATATCCGGATAGGTACCATCGGCGTGGGCAACGTGACTTTGGGGGGATTCGTCGCGTCTGAAAGTGGTAACTATCGTGCCTTCGCTGAGAAACAAATTGGTCAGGGAAACAGTCTGGGGCAACAAACCGCCTGGATTTGCCCTGACATCAACGATCACACCCTTCACATTCCGAAGCCGCCGAAACGCCTTGCGAAATTCGTCGGGAGTATCGGATACGAACTCATTGATCCGGAAATAGGCAATGCCCTTGGCCTGGGATACCATGTAGTCCCAGCGATCATCGCCCCGACGACAAAGCCCCATTACCGATTCCACCTCAAAACCGTCGGCAACCAGTTCAACCAGGCGAACAGGAGTGTCACTGGTCTTCACACGCATTCGCACTTTCGGCGCACTGGCGAACATCAGTATTCCTTCGACTTCTTCCATGGGCATTTGCCCAACATCCTGCCCGTCAATGGTCACCAGAAGATCGCCAATGCCAAGATCGGCCTTGTCCGCAGGCGAGTTCTTCGCCACGTAGCTGACTATGTATTCGCCAGCGGGATTTCGCCTGAGCTTAAGCCCCGCGCAGCGTGATTTGCCCATAACCCTGTTCCTGAACGCATTTGCACTGGGAGGCGGAATGTAGCGAGAATACTGGTCAAGCTCGTCGACCATCCGCTCGATGAGTTGCCTCCGAAGCTTTCCGGGATCAATGCGATGATAGTAATTCTCTGACACGCATCGGTATGCATTGGCAAGCGAATCCACCTCACCGGAGGTAACGCGGTGCGGGTCCAGAGGCGGACGGGTCACCCACGCCGTACCCATCGCCACCAGGGCTATCACGATAATCCATATAAGGTTGCGTTTTGGCATATTCTAACCTTGTGAGGAAGCCTTGTAATGCTAACACCGCCTTGCCGCCCAGACAAGGCCGCATCCCCCATATGCCTGCCAAGACACGCAATCACTCCCCTCTTGGCGGACAGGTCAACGAGCCCGACGACACAAGAGGACGCGAATGTGATCCTAATTTCTTCATTAGTAGACACTTACGCAACCAGATACGATTTGACAAGTCAGCTCAAAGTTCCCATAAAAAAAACCCGCACCTTGTGGCACGGGCCTTTTTCATGGCTAGGACTGGATTTGAACCAGCGACACCCGCATTTTCAATGCGGTGCTCTACCAACTGAGCTACCTAGCCGCTCACCTGCCGCCTATCGGCGACGGGTTGAGTAGTCTATTACAACCCCTCGAATGTGTCAATCGTCTTAACTACAACTTATTCGCACTTTTTCAACAGGGTGGGGACACCGACGATACTGGCTTCAACGCGCCGGTTGAACAATACTTATCGTTCCCTCTTGGTGAACTCGGTGCGTTTGGTAATGCTTGTGGGATTGAAGTGCAACTCCCTCGCCTTCCATTCCAGTCTGTCGGCGAACAAAGCAATTCGTTTCGTTCTCCACTCCTGCGTGAACTCAGCAGCCACGGCCGGAAGATATCCGATACGCTCTATCACGTAGATCGCCCTTGCAGAGGCCGCAGGCACTACCGCAACTGGACCCGGTTTGCTCGTGTCGACGGGTTTATTGATATCGGCAGGCACCATCTCAAACGCCTTATCGCGAAGCTTGGAAACCGCCATTGACGGTCCCTGCACACCCTTGATCTGTGACGGGAGAACATCCATCTGAGGAACAAGGAATATCTGCTCCATGGCAGTTGCCATATCCACCTGCCTGCTCATCACCATTTGATAGAGGTACATCCTGGGATCAACTTCGCTCTTTCGTGTGAACAATTCTGAAGTCTCGGCTTTCAGCTTCATCGTCTTGGCGGCAGTCAGCAGACCTTTGGTCTTTGCCAAGGCAAGCAGTTCTTCCGCTGCCTTCTTTGCAGCTCCGTTCAACGCATTTTGCAACCTTACATCCCGAACGATCCTATCCTTGATACCGGGAGTAATCTCCCCGGCAGCATGCGAAAGCTCGACCTTTACCAGATTCCACAGCAGCAGGCCTATCGCATTACGACTTTGCCTCGATTCCATCACCTGCATCATTTGGCCGGGCTTTCCGATTTCCATACCTGAAGAGTACTTGGAATCAAGGCCAAACGGTTTTGATGTAAACGCAGACGCCGCCAAAGAGCCTCTCCTGGCAACGGCTGTCCCGACGATCGGGGTAGCCAATAACGTTTTGCCGTCCAACAGTTCGGTCTTTCCGGTTTTAAGCGGGAACAGGTTCATTTCCAGCGATCCGCCGACAGGGAACACAACGCCATCGATACCTTCGCACATTGCCCATTTGATAGCAGGCTTCCCGGCAGCAGCCTTGTCAGCTTTGATCTCGCCAAAAACGAGTTTAGTAATCTTATCAAGCACCACGCCAAGAGGCATGTCCTTGTCAGCCTTCAGTGCCGCGGGGACTGCAACATCCTTCTTCACCTTGAACCTGCCATTGGTATCCCACGGATAGACGATAGCCTGAAGTTCTGCCGCCTTGGCAAGCTTCTCCATCGCTTTGTCCAGCGGCTGATTTCTTATGGCGGCGATTACCTTCTTGTCGATCACTACGGCGAGAGCTTCGTCTGCCGATTGGGTCATCATGGAAACTACAGTCTCGTACACTGTCCTGTCGCCACTAATGTCTTCGGCGGCTGTTTTACCGACAGCTATCTGGATTTTCTGCACATAAACACCGAGGATCTGCTTGACCACCAGGGGTTTCTTCTGAGCCAGCACTTCTTGCCAAGCCTCATCAATAGTCTTCTCGACCGTCTTTGTCTTCGGCTTCGTATCCGCCTGGGTTGTGGCGGCCTTGTCGCCGGCAACAGGCTTGATGGGCACTTCCCTGGTAAACTCGGCCTTGTGCTCTCGCCAATATGTCCGAGCGTCCGCAGGTACCACCACGGTCCCGCGTGTAACCGCGTCGATATCCACCATCAGGTACGCAACCTGCACCTTGGCCGGAACCTTGTAACCGAACCCCATGGGGTTCTCTTCGGTGAGACGATCAGGATTCTCGACCGGTGCAATCGCTTTGTACTTTTCGAACTGGTCCTTGATCTGCTTGTCGCTGACGACAGCCTTCGCATCCACATAATCCTGAATGGGAAGCTTTACGATGCGTAGATTTATCTTCTCGTTCAGATCGCGGAAATGAATCTTGAGCGTTTCGGGCGATACGGGAGTAACCGCCTTGGACTTATTGTAGTAGTCCAGCACCCTCTTCCAGTTGGTCAGCATCGCCAGCAGTTGCGATTCAGTGGGAGCTTTGTCACTGGAGAGAAGGGTGTTCCTGATCGAAGCCCATCTGGCGTCACTGATGCCGATAGACTTCAGATAGGTCATCACCTCTTGAGTGCTGACTGCGGGAGAGTTCTTGGCGGCCTCGCGCTTCAACAATTCATACATCATCACAGCGTCGTCGCCGCAACGAGCCTGAATAGTAGCGAATTCCCTGCTTGCCGGAGGCAGTGGCCTGCCGTCAGCGTCAGTCCTGCCAGCGCCGAGCCCAGTGTAGCGCAAGAGACTATCCATCTCCACCCTGCTCTGGTGCCAGTTTTTGCTGGAGACTGTGCCATACAGTTTGGACTCGCCCAAACCGCCGCCCGACCCGCCCCCGCGAGTCCACGACATAATATAGCTGAGGCCCTGATAGCCAACAAGGAATGAGAACATAAGCAGGACCATGATAATCATGATCCCCTTCTGATGCCGGCGGAAAAAAGCAAATGCCATCGGATGGCTCCTGCGAAAAGTGTTTATAATACCTGTAATTAGGGCGACTGATGCAAAACGAACGTATAAGTATAGTTCACATCGGCTGGTTTGCAAGCAAAGTTGAGACTCTTGCCAATACCACATGCCGCAAAACACCACATATGAGACATATACGCTGTCCCCGCCGTGACAAAATTACCCCTCAAAAGTTCCCACATACTATGCCAATGGCAATTCCACCCCTGGAACCCTCACCGGCGAGCCTTGCGGCGACCCCCTGCCAGCCTTCGCATAATTTCGGCGTTTATCCGGTCCCAGTCCCGCCCGGTTCGCTCATCGGTACCCTTGGGCGTCTCCAGAATCATGGGCAAATCCTTCAGACGCACGTCACCGGCGATATGCCCAAACGCCTTGCGCCCAATTTCACCCCGTCCGATATGCTCATGGCGATCCACACGGGCCGCCAGCGGACGTTTGGAATCGTTCAAATGTATCGCACAAAGATTCGTAAAGCCTATATAGTGTTGGAGTTCGGCCATTGTCTGCTCATAGGCCTCCGCGGACCGCAGATCGTAACCAGCCGCGAAAACGTGGCAGGTATCCAGACACACGCCCAAATGCTCGCGAGACTTGCAGCGGTCCATTATCTCTGCCAACTGCTCGAACCGATGCCCGATGCAATTGCCCTGCCCCGCGGTGGTTTCCAGCAGGATCCGGCAGTTTGCGGGGGCGGCTGAGTCGATAATCTCGTCCAGGGCCTCTGCGATCAGCTTCACCCCTGCCGCCTGATCGGGATTTGAGCCCGGATGGAAGACCAGGTACTCCACCCCCAACCGCTCGCACCTCGAAACATCTTCAATCATGGCAGGTATGGACTTATCGCGAACCTCCGCCCTGCCCGCCAAATTCACCAGATACGAACCATGTGCGACCACTGCCTTTATCCCCGTGACGCTGCGGGCGGCCAGGAATTGCTCAACCACGTCATCGCCAAGCCCCTTGGCCTTCCACTGGGTCTGGTTGCGCAGGAACATCGCCACCGCTTCGAATCCGTAGTCGGCAGCACACGTGAGCGCCTTGTGCATACCGCCAGCAATACTAAGGTGTGATCCAAGTAACATGGCGTCATCGTATCAGCATCCAGCGAAGGTATCCAGCGGCCGGCGTTCTTTGTCGGGGCCTAACTGATGGGTTTGAGCTTTCGTAAGTCCTTACCTGTCATTCCCGATGCACATCGGGCCTGACAGGGTTCCGCCCAGTAATTTAAGTATCACAGAGCACTGAGTTTGCTTTTTGCATGCCACGATGGCAAGATGGGGCCGATGGCAAAGAGAAAGGGCAAAAGCAAGAGCCGCATCAAGCACTGGCACAACCGCTACACTATGGGAGATGAGGAATCTGCCATACACGCCAAACGCCAACGCCTCGTGAAGAAGGAAGTACGAAACCTCCCGCCACGAAAACTGCTCACCGGCAAGGAGGAGCTTGACGCCCTTCCGCGAGCCGAGGGAATGGTGGTCGGCCTGTATCCGGGCGGAGTTGCGGTGCGGTGCGACGGGCGAGACGTGCTCTGCATGGTCGCCAAAAACTTCCGCCCGCCCGAAGGCACCACCGCCCTGACCATCGGCGATATCGTAACGATAGCAATCACCCGCGATGGTCATGCCGATGGGCAACAACAGGATATGGACCGGACAGATGCGATGATTCTGGACCGGGCCCAGCGAAGAACCGCGCTTTCCCGCCCCCAGCCGCGAAGCCAGAAACGCCGCGACGAATTCGGCGGTGACGTGTTCGAAAAGGTTATCGCAGCCAATATCGACGTGCTGATGATAGTGGTGGCTGCCCGCCAACCAAAGTTCCGTCGCGGACTGGTGGACCGTTTTCTCATCTGCGCCCAGCGAGGCGAACTCAAACCAATGCTCGTAGTCAACAAGATAGACATAGCCGACATCGACCATCATCAACTGGAAGATATCGCGGCACTTGGTGTGCAGATAGTGAAAGTGTCGGCCGAGACGGGCGCTGGGGTCGACCAACTTGCCGAGAGCATCAAGGGGCAAAAGAGCATCTTCGCAGGCCCCTCGGGCGTCGGCAAGACATCGCTTATCAACCGCCTTCTGCCCGGCACGGACGCACGCACCCGCGCGGTGCGAATGGTCGACGAACGCGGCAGGCACACCACCTCGGCCACCAAAATATACGAACTGCCCAACGGCGGCATAATCCTGGATACGCCCGGCATTCGCGAGCTCGGCCTGGCGATAGCACCCTCGCAGTTGCCATGGTATTTCCCTGAGTTCGAACCCTTCTCACCCCAATGCCATTACAACAACTGCACGCACACACACGAGCCGGACTGTGCGGTGGTGGATGCGGTGGAAAACGGCGACATCCCCATCATGAGATACGAATCCTACCTCAAGATGCTGGACACCATGGAAGATAGCTGACCAGCGCAAGCCAGCCGAGGCCCCACCGCCATAGAAAGATATCAGTATTGGCGGCGTTTACGGGCAGGCGGGATATCCATGATTTTGCGATACTTGGCAACAGTGCGACGGGCAATGGTCACGCCCTTCTTCCCAAGCGCCAGGGCCAGTTTATCATCATTGAGTGGTTTGAATTTGTCTTCCGAGTCGACCACTTCCTGCAGCTTCACCTTCACCGCATCCCAGGACACGTCATCACCATCGGCGGTAGTGGTCCCGCCGGAGAAGAACATCCTCAGCGAAAATATCCCTCGCGGGGTCTGCACGTGTTTGCCCGCCACCGCGCGGGAGACAGTGGCAACGTGAACGCCCACCTTGGCTGCAATGTCGGCCATCGGCAGCGGTTTGAGCGCCTCGTGCCCATCATGCAGGAAGTCACGCTGGACCTTGAACACCTCTTCCGCCACGCGACGAACCGTGTTGCGACGCTGTACGATTGCCTCGATCAGCCACTGCGCGGATCGGATGTTCTTCTTCAGAAATGTCTTGGCTTCGCGATCTGTGGCGCGATCCCTGGCGATTTTCCGGTAAGTATCGGACACGTAAAGACGCGGCAGATATCCGCTGGTCATCGAAACCACGGCATCACCGTTGCTATCCAGACGGACCACTATTTCCGGCGTGATCACGGGCACGGTTCGCTGTCCGATAAGCGATCCCGGAC
>CBDUQP010000020.1:0-32163 GCA_965369385.1 uncultured Phycisphaerales bacterium | reverse complement strand
GATTGCGGGTAATTCGGCCGACCTTTTGATGTCGGAGTGAAATTCCTGATCTCAGATGTATGTTCCTTCTTTTGATCAGTATCGCCCGAACGGGGTCGGTGCGTATTCCTTCGCCCGGGCAATTATATGTGCAGTATACACAACGGGTATGAGATTATTCCACCGTTACGCTTTTTGCCAGGTTTCGAGGTTTGTCGACGTTGCATCCGCGTGCCACTGCTGCGTGGTAGGCTATCAGTTGTAGCGGGACCACGGTAAGCACCGGCTGAAGTGGGGCGGGGCAATCCGGGACATATAGCACATGATCGGAGTATTTGCGGATTTCCTCGTCGCCTTCGGTTGCGATCACAATAACCGCTCCCTTGCGTGCGCGGACTTCCTCGATATTGCTGATGATCTTGTCATACGATCCACAGCGTGTAGCTACCACCACCACGGGCATGCCTTCGTGGATCAGCGCGATCGGGCCGTGCTTCATCTCGGCAGCGGGAAGCCCTTCGGCGTGAATATAGCTGATTTCCTTGAGCTTCAGGGCACCTTCCAGGGCGACGGGATAGTTATAACCACGTCCCAGGAAAAGCCAGTTGTCCTTGTCCACATGCGAGGTGAGCATGTCCTTGATCTCGTCGGATTGCTCCAGTACATGTTCGATCTGTTCCGGCAGCTTTTCGAGGGCTTCCAGATATCTCTGCGTCATTGATACCGACAGCATCCGCTTGCGTCCGAGCATCACTGCCATCATCGCTTCGGTCACCAGGTGGCAGGAAAATGCCTTGGTGGATGCCACGCCGATTTCCGGACCGGCATGAATATAGACGCCGGCATCGGTTTCGCGAGCGATTGACGATCCGACGACATTTACCAATCCCAACGCCAAAGCGCCTTTCTCCTGGGCTTCGCGTAAAGCGGCCAGCGTGTCGGCTGTCTCGCCGGACTGGCTGAGTGCCATTACTACCGTGCCTTCTTCAATGATTGGATTGCGATATCTGAATTCGCTGGCATATTCCACTTCGCACGGAATGTGCGCCAGGTCTTCGAACAGGTATTCGCCAATCAGCGATGCGTGCCAGGCCGTCCCGCATGCAATGAAGATGATCTTTCTCGCGTTGGTCAGTTCGCGGATGATATCGTCCAGGCCGCCTAGTTGTACTCTCGCATCGCGGGGTTTTATCCGGCCCCTCAGGCAGGTGCGAACCGCTTCGGGTTGCTCGAAGATTTCCTTGAGCATGAAGTGTTCGAAGTTTCCCTTGGCGATTTCTTCGAGCGACATTTCCAGGGCTACAACTTGATTGGATGTTGGAACCCTGTCTACCGTGAGCGTGCGGAGCTTGTCGTGCTCGACTACCGCGATTTCGTTATCGTTGAGATATATGACGTTCGGGGTGTGCTCGATAATCGCCGACGCGTCTGAGGCTATGATGTATTCATCACTGCCGACGCCGATGATGAGCGGGCTACCTTTGCGTGCGGCTACGATCTTGCCGGGCTCATCGGTACACATTACCGCAATTCCGTATGTTCCGGTGATTTCCCGCAAGGCGGTAAGGACCGCGTCTTCAAGCGTGTCGCATCCGTCATTGTTGTATACTTCGCCAATGAGCATCGCCAGGACTTCGGAGTCGGTCTCGCTCTTGAACTCGTGGCCTTTGTTCTGGAGGAACTGCTTGATTGCGGAGTAGTTCTCGATGATACCGTTGTGCACCAATGCTATCTTGCCCGAGTCGTCCATGTGCGGGTGGGCGTTCGCGCCGTTGGGCTCGCCGTGGGTGGCCCATCGGGTGTGAGCGATGCCGGTTGTGCTGGCCAGGATCGCCTCGTCGTCATCAATCAGGTCTTCGACGACCTGCACGCGGCCGGGGCCTTTTCGCAGCAGGAATTGGCCCTCGTGCTCCACACACACGCCGGCGGAGTCATATCCGCGATACTCCAGACGTTTCAGGCCTTCGAGAAGTACTGTGCAGGCTTTTGGCCCGCCCACGTAACCGACTATTCCACACATATGTTTAACCTCGCTGTATAAGTTCAGGCCGAAAGATTCGCCATCGCCGGGTGCATGACGTCCGGGTAGTCACCCGCGGGAGCCGATTTCCTGTTCGCCTTCATCCAAGCGTTTGGGAATGAATAAGCTCCACAGACTCCATGGTTTCCATAGTTTCCACGGTTTCCACGGTTTCTATAGTAAGGTATCGGCAAGAAGACGCCAGCCTGTTGTGAAAAACAGGAGATTATACGAAACGAGCAGTTGGCAGGTTCAGTTCTGCAAGTGATTTGCGCGGATTGTTCACTCGCAGACGGGCGGGCTATTCCCATTTCGCAGACATTCTCAATCCTGTTCGGCAACTCCAATTTCTGACTAAAAATGTTTGTGCGGACTCCCACGAAACCCGGCCGACCTCACGAGCATGGAGCGTCGGATATTGAGTAATTTGCAATGGTGCAAAAAGGTGCAAGAGTGCCATCTTGTGCAACTTTTTGCAGCGTTGCAAAACGGCCATTAAGTGCTGAATACGCCGGCCGTTAGCCATTGCTGCAATTTGATTTAGCGTTAAGCCATGTAACATTTGCAAAAAGCTCCATTTTTGCAGTGTTTTGGCGTGTCGGCCGGGAGATTCTCACGATTCTTTTTTCACATTCCACCACAAAACCCAACAATTCACCGCATCCAAATCTTAGCAATCGGTCAGTATGTTAGTATGTGACTGCGCGCCGTTGGAGGGGCCCGATGGCCGCCAAACAGAAAACGCCGCAACGACCCATTCGGGCGGCTGCGACGTTGGATTCAAGTATTGTTATTGAGACTTTCAGGTGCTGACCTGCTCAGATATTCAATTCCAGCCCATTGGGCAACACCACCGGACTTAACCAGCGGCTATTTGCTAAGCCCAGTCATGGTAGTCATAGTGTAAAGAGCCGGACTCTTGTTGGCTACGCCAGTCATAGCGATTGTGTTGGTGGCTTCAATCATCACGTAAGCTTCCACTATGGAGCCTGTGTTATCGTCTGAATCCTGTTTGGGGATAATCCTGTCCAGAATGAGGATTCGGGGGTCAGCGCTCTTGTCCACGGCCTTGATGATACCAAAATCGCCGGTTTTGGTGAAAATCAGCGGAGAACCTACCCAAGCAGAGATGTCGTCGGCTGCATATGTGCCTGCTGCCTTCACCTCAACTTTGCTGAACGTCCCGTTGTCGCTAATATCGGCCTCGTTATCGCTATCTGAATCAGGCAACTGCACCTCCATCCACGCCACTTCGTTAGCGGTCTTGTTCTTCTTGTAGGCGGTGCAGGTTATCTGGTATCGATTGGTTCCGACTAGGGTCTTTCTAGCCAGTACGGCGAAGCCATACTTGCTCTCGTTGCGATATCTTCGCATATCGTTTCCGCCAGCCTGCAGTTTGCCGTACAGAGCTTCTTGCCAAGTGGTAGGCGGCGAGACGGTGCCTCTCAAGGCATTCTCATCAATGCAGATGGTGGAGGTATCAAAGATATTGGCGGTAACAGCTGTAAGCTTACCAGAGTCGAATGCCGTGAAGATGGTTTTGGCGACGGCCATTCCGTTTTCGGCTATTATGCTGCCTACGGTGGCGTTGTTCGATTGTTCGGTCATTTTCAGACCGACCGGGAAGATTGTTGCGATGAGTACCAGTCCAACGCCGAGGATCCCGATAGCGATCATTACCTCGAGCAGAGAGAAGCCAGCGCGCGTCGAACTTTTTGTCGTGGCGGGAATTAAGAGTTTTTTGCAGGTGGGCATGGGAAGGTCTCCTTAACACTGTAATTATACCCTCGGTCGCCATGGGTGGTCAAGGGTTCAATCATGCCATCTGTTGACGTGCAACTTGTTCTGCAAGTAGAATTTGCAAAAGGTGGGCCGCCGAAGCGGTCTTCCGGGCTGGCGCGGCTGAATTCCGGCAGGGTTTAATTACGGTAAGGTGTTATATGGCAATTCCTTTGGGAACCACATCCAGGAATATGGCGGCATTGGGCAGATGGTTGTTCGTCGGTTTGACAATGGTGGGAATGCTCTGCTGGTGGTGGCCCAGCTATCGCAGTTGGGGTGCACTGTCGGGCGGGTTGGTGGTGGTTCTGGGTTTGTGGTTGTGCAGCAAGGTGCTTGTTGGGGAGCGCACCGTTCCCGGCCATCCGATACACCTTGCATTCCTGTTGCCCGTGTGCGTGTTGCTCGGGCACATTGCGAATGGCGGTTTGAGCAATGATCCGGCGCAATTCAACTCGATATCGTGTTCGCTGACTATCTCGCTGCTTTTCGCGTTCGGTTTGCTGTCGCTTGGGATAATGCTTATTCAGGGCTTGCTGCCGCACGCTGCGGACCATGGCGTTCTGATAAGTATCAGTGGGGCGGCTATAATGGCCGGCAGCCTGGCCGCCACCCTTGTCAGCGGAACCGAGCCTGTTCGCGGCGCAATGACGATGATTGGTTGGGCGGGAGCAGCGGTGTGGTTGAGCCCGCTGTGGGATTCACCGGGAATATCGAGGCCAGATAGCGGTCATTCGCTGGGGCGAATAGAGCTGAAGACCATTCGGATTGGGGTGGCATTGATTGGCGTGTGTTTGCTGTTTGTGCGAAGCCCGGCGGCCTCGTTTGAGGCGCTGCTGGTTGGTGCAATAGTGCTGGTGATGGCGTCTGTGGTTTGCCGGCGTCGGTGGCGATATGTGCTTGTGTCAATTGGCGTTACGATGTCTGCTGCTTTTGGTGCATGGTTCTTTGGAGGTTTTGGTGGCGTTGGTCGGCTTATCGGGTCGGGCATTTTTGGCTGCGGCGATATTGCACTGGCGGAAGTGTCTGGGCGTGATAGTGTATTTTCGTTCTTGTGGGCGGTGATTGGCTGGCCTGCAACGTTGTGGCTGGTGCTTGGCGGGGTCGTGTGCATCGCGAGATTCCTCACCCTTGCGCGGTGGTCAAGTGCGCATGTGCAGTGGCGTTCAGTGGTCTGGTCGGCGGCAGCGGCGATGGCGGGTGTGGGTTTGCTTTGTCGTGGTGGATTGTTCGTCCCGGCGATAGTTCTGGTGGTGGCGTTCGTGTGGGGTCTTATGCCCGCAGTGCGTGGTGGTCAGTCGCGTCAGCGTCCGGGGATCATCTTGCTGGTGCTATTTGCAGTGGGGCTGGTGGTCCAGGGATTGGTCAAGAGCCAGAGCCTGCTGATGTCTTCCGTTGCGGCGTTCCCGGGTCTGGGGCATGCCGACAAGCTTGCTCACGCTTGCGTTGGGGGAGTGCTGGCGATGTTGATGGCGTGGATGGCAGGTGCTCGCAACATGTGGTGGGGATTGGCAGGGATTGCGGCCGCTGCTGCTGTTGGTGGGGCGGGAGAGCTGATCCAGGTAGCGGTTGGCACGCGCGGTGCGGAATACGACGATTGGTTTGCCCACATGTTGGGTTGCGCAGTGGTTACGGTGCCTTATGTGCTTTGCATGGGTGCCAGATTGTGCGAATCGGCGGAAGCCCGCGAGCTAGGTAATCCGGAAGATGATCGATACGCCGAGTATTGATTTCGGGCGAGATGTGTGGGTGGTTCGACCCCAGGGCTTACGCATCAAATCATATTTGTTGTTCTGGCTGTTCGGGCCGAGGGTCCGATGGGCAGTTAGCCGGGCGGTGACCGAAGGGAACCCCCGGAATAGGCTCAAAAAGACCCAGAACCCCGCAGGGGTGGCCAGAGAAGCCTCCCACGCGGCGAAGATTGCCAGATACGGCTTGGCGATTTGTGCTAGGTATTCGTACCAATTCGCCCTCCAATATCTCCCCCCGGCCCTTCGGGACGGGAAATCATTATAGACCACATCCGGGGGCTGCACCGCGACTTACGTCGCGGCTGACCCCCGGCTAACCGCCCATCGGACCTTTGGCCCGAACGACAACGGCAATAACAGCAACAAGAGACATAAATTTAGATGCGTACGCCCTGGGTTTGTTCCCCATCCATTTCGGGCAGAAGCCCCGGTTGTCTGCTGCTTCTGCCGGCCATTCTGCGGTTCAAGGATATTGGCGTAATGTCCGATAAAACTAGCTGACACAAGAATATACTAGAAGTTTCGGCGTTGGTTCTGTGCATGTGCAACAAGGATCGCCTTCAGGGCGTGAGTGGTGGTTGCAGGGATGGCAGCGCGGTGTGCAGCCGGCGTTTGGCGGCGGATTGGAGAATCCAAATGCGTATTACTATCGTCGGGTCGGGATATGTTGGGTTGGTGGCTGGTGCATGTTATGCGAGCACGGGCAATACCGTGACGATGGTTGATTCCGATCAGAGCAAGGTGGACATGCTGCTTGCGGGCAAGGTTCCCATATATGAACCCGGTTTGGTCGAGTTGCTTTCCGAGAGCCGCGACGCAGGGCGAATAGGATTCACCACCGATTTTGAGCGGGCGATTTCCGATGCCGAGCTTATAGGCATCGCGGTAGGTACACCGTCGGCCGATGACGGTTCGGTGGATATGTCCTGCGTGGAGGAAGTTGCCCGGCAGATCGGCGAGCACATGAAGGATTATTGCCTGGTGGTTACCAAGAGCACGGTTCCGGTAGGTACGCACAATCGCATTATCGAGATCATCAAGTCGCAAACCGATATTGAGTTTGACTACGCAAGCAATCCGGAATTTCTGAAAGAGGGTTCTGCCATCGACGACTTTCTCGGCCCGGATCGCGTGATTGTGGGCGCGGACAGTGAGCGTGCCCGCAAGATAATGCAGCACCTCTACGCACCGTTTATGCGTCGCGGTAGCAGGATACTGTTCATGGACCCGACAAGTGCGGAGCTAACGAAATATGCCTGCAATTCGATGCTGGCGACGCGAATCAGTTTTATGAACGAGCTTTCGCGGCTTGCGGATCGTGTTGGTGCGGATATCGAGCAAGTGCGAATTGGCATGGGCTCCGACGACCGCATCGGCAAATCGTTCCTTTTTCCGGGTATTGGATATGGCGGATCGTGCTTCCCGAAAGATGTGCGAGCGATTGTTCACATGGGTGACCAGAATGACGTGGAGATGGGTATCGCCAGGGCAACCAACTCAGCCAACATAACACAGGGTGACTATCTGTTCGACAAGATAGAGCGCTACTTCAATGGCGACCTGGCCGGCAGGCGTTTTGCAGTATGGGGCCTGGCGTTCAAGCCTCGCACGGACGATATGCGCGAAGCGCCGTCCATGCGGGTTATCAGGCGATTGCTTGCCTGTTCTGCCACTATCGCCGCCCACGACCCTGCCGCCCACGAGACAACTCGGAGTATATTGGGCGACGATATTACTTATCACTCCGACGCCTACGAACCACTTGCCGATGCCGACGGACTTGTTATCTGTACCGAATGGATGGCGTTTAGAACGCCTGATTTCCGGCAAATGGCTCAGGCCATGAAGCGGGCGGTAGTCTTTGACGGGCGGAACCTGTATGACCCCCAATATGTGAATGATGCCGGGATGGATTATCTTTGCGTCGGGCGTCCCGATGCGCTGATCGAACGCTGAATCGCCGACAGGAAATACACGATGCCAGTATTGATAACCGGAGCAGCCGGATTCATAGGGTCTCATCTGTGCGAGCGGTTGCTCGCCGATGGTGAGACTGTGATTGGGTTGGATAACTTCGATCCTTACTATGATCGGGCGATCAAGGAACGCAACCTCGCCGCCTTCATGCAGCATGAAGAATTCACATTCTTTGAGCAGGATCTGTGCGATGCGGGTGGATTGAAGGCGATGTGGGATTCAAGTTGTGGTGATGTGGATGTTGTGGTGCATCTTGCCGCCCGTGCAGGCGTGCGGCCGAGTATTGCAGACCCGGTTGCCTGTGAGCAGGCCAATATCCTCGCCACAGTCAACCTTCTGGAGTTGATTGCGGGTAATGGCAAGCGGCCTCGTTTCGTTCTCGCATCATCGTCAAGTGTGTACGGGAATAATCCCAAGGTGCCATTCAGCGAAGCCGACAGTGTCGATCATCCGATAAGCCCATATGCCGCCTCCAAGAAAGCATGTGAGCTGATCTCCTTTACGTATCATCACTTGTATGATCTGCCCGTGACGGCGCTCAGGTTCTTCACGGTTTACGGGCCAAAGCAGCGTCCTGACCTGGCGATTCACAAGTTCACTGCGGCAATTCTGCAGGGCAAGCCAATAACGATGTTCGGCGACGGTTCTTCCAGCCGTGACTATACGTATATCGATGACATTATCGATGGTGTGGTGGCTTCGATCGATCGCTGCAAGGGATACGAGATAATCAACCTTGGCAGCAAGTCGCCGGTTACGTTGGCGGAAATGATCGAGACTATCGAGCATGCCGTGGGCACTAATGCCAAAATTGAACACCAGCCCATGCAGCCGGGTGATGTGGACCGCACGTTTGGGGATGTCGCCAAGGCAGGACGCTTGTTGGATTATGAGCCGAAGATGAACTTCGCCGAAGGCGTGAAACGCCAGGTTGATTGGTGCAGGGATATATACACGTGAACTTCGGTTGAGCAAGTTGCGTGATTTGTGTTTGATAGCGAATTTCAGGAGACAGAATCATTCTTAGTATGACATGGCATATTCCGGGGGCTTTTGTGGTGGCGCTTGTGGCCGCGTTTCTTGTGGCGATTCCCGCAAGGATCATCGGATTTCGCAAGCAGATCATGGACACACCGGGCCATCGGTCCAGCCACACGGTCGCGGTTCCGCGGACGGGCGGTATTGCGATTTTGATAGCCATGGCGGTATCCGTGCTTGTGACCGGCGAATACACGAATCATTTTCTCTATGGTATCGCATCGGTTGTGATTATCTCCGTGGTTAGTTTTCTTGATGATCTCTACACGATCCCGTCGATCCCGCGTCTGGCTGTGCATTTGCTGGTGACGGCGGCTGCGGTGAAGTTGCTGGGCGTTGAACTGGCGGATATTGAACTGCCTTTCATGACGTTGCATTTGGGCGAGATTGGCGGGTTGATATTTGCGGTTCTGTTCGTTGCGGGTTTTGTGAATTTCTTCAATTTCATGGACGGCATAAATGGCATATCCGCAGCGCAGGGGTTCTTTGGCGGCGGCATGCTGGCGGTATTATTTATATGGGGCGGCAGTGCAAACAGCGTGATTGTATCGATGGGGCTTTGCGGCGCGTGTGTAGGGTTCCTGCCGCATAATTTCCCCAAGGCAAAAATGTTCATGGGCGATTCCGGGTCCACGAGCCTGGGATATATACTGGCGATGCTGACACTGATAGGGGCCGGGAGGACGGACATTCCATGGGTTGCGTTCATGTTGCCTCTGGGAGTGTTCCTGTACGATGCCACGTTTACGCTATTCAAACGCGTGATCAAGCGGGAAAATTTCGTGAAGGCTCATCGCGAACATCATTATCAGTTGCTCATCCGGTGCGGATGGAGTCATGCGCGGGTAACGGGCGTGCAGGCGGCGTTGATGCTGGTGGGATGCGTTGGCGCGGGCATCTATGCGAAGGTCGATTCGGACGGTGTTCGCCTGGGGCTGCTATGTGTGTTGCTGGCGATCATGGTATGCTACAGTGTGCTGGTGCATGGCTATTTCGCGACTCATCGCATGGATCTGCCCGAGGCGATTGTTACCGGCGGTGGTGAAGATGCGAACGAAGACGTGTCGAGCGATACTGAGAATAAGACGGAGAATGAGTGATCTGATGCGAATTCGTTTCATACATACTTTCATGTACCCGGACATGTCGGCTGTCTCGCAGTTGATGAGTGATGTGGCGTTTCACTTGGCGGGCGAGGGGCACGATGTGGATGTGGTTGCCGGCCGCGGGACATACGAGGGCAAGGGCGAGCGGTTGTCGAAATCGGAGACGATTCGCGGCGTGAAGTTCCGGCGGATATGGAGCCCGAATCTTGGTAAGGGTTCGATGGTGGCCAGGCTGCTGGACCTGTGCGCGTTCACGCTGGGGAGCTTTTTGTATGCCTTGTTTGCGCGTCGGGTGGATCGGGTGGTCTTGCTGACCAATCCGCCGATGTATGCAGCCGCCGGGATATTTCTGCGGATGTTACGGCATGAACCGTATGTTTATGTGGTGATGGATCTGTTTCCTGATGTTGCCGAATGTGCCGGGCTGATGAAGCCCAAGGGCATACTCTCTCGCATCGCGCGCGGGATTACCTGTGCTACGTTCAAGAGGGCGGAGCGAATAGTGGTTCTCGGCACGTGCATGGCGGATCGTGTGAGGCAGTACGGTATCAGCGATGAAAAGATCGCGATCATTCGCAACTGGTCCGACGGCGAAGCAATTCGTCCGCTGGCGGCCGAGGTGAATCCGCTTCGCAAGGAACTCGGTTTGACCGATGAGTTCATCGTGATGTATTCGGGCAATATGGGAGTTGGGCATCGCTTTGAGGATATACTGGCCGCCGCGTTGAATCTTCGCGACAGGAGCGATATTCGTTTTCTCTTCGTTGGCAACGGAGTGCGTCGCAAAGAGGTGGAAGCGTTTCGTGACGCCCATGGGCTGGACAATGTGACCGTTCGCGGATACTTTCCTCGTGAGGATCTGTGCGACAGTCTGCCGCTTGGCGATGCTCATTTCGTCAGCCTGCGTAACGGTTATGAGGGTTTGATTGTTCCGAGCAAGACATACGGGATAATGGCGGCGGGGCGGCCTGTTATTTACCAGGGCAATCGCACTGGCGAAATTGCGAGGATGCTTTTGGAAGATGGCGGCGGTGCGGTGGTGGATGAAGGGGATGCGGCTGGGTTGGAAGATATTATCACCCGCTGGGCCGATAACAGGGCAGACGCGGGCGCCCAGGGCAAGCGGGCCAGAGAGCTATTCGAAGAACGTTATACCGAGAAAACAGGCATGCAACTGTACCAAGCCGTGCTTGAGGGTAAGCAAATATGAAGTATCTAGTTACCGGAGCCGATGGTTTTCTTGGGCGACATTTTCTGGCGCAGCTCGCCCAGCGTGGTATCGAGACCAAGGCGATGTTGATCGAAGGATTGCCAGAAGTCTCCTTGCCAGGCAACCCCGAAATAGTCCGCGGCGACCTGCTTAACGCCGAGAGTCTCGCTGGCGTGGTTGACGGCGTAACACATGTGGTGCACCTGGCTGCTAGAGTTCACATGATGAACGATCCTGCGCCGGATCCCGAGAAGGCGTTTTTTAGAGTGAATGTGGATGGTACGAAATTGCTGCTGCAAGCCGCTCGCGACGGGGGTGTATCGCACTTCCTGCTGATGAGTACGGTCAAGGCGATGGGGGAAGAGGATTCGGGCGTGTTCGATGAGAATACCCCGCCCAAGCCGACAACGCCATATGGCAGAAGCAAGCTGGCTGCCGAGAAATGTGTCTTCGAGTTCGGGCGTGAAAATGCAATGCACACCGTGGCCTTGCGACTGCCCATGGTTTACGGCCCGGGCGCGAAGGGCAATGTTCTTCGCCTGTTGGATGCCGCATCGAAAGGCAGGAAGCTTCCGTTCGGCGCTATTCGCAATCAGCGGAGCATGGTGTATGTGGGCAACGTGGTTGACGCAGCCATCGCAGCGCTCGACCACGCCGAAAGCGACGGCAGAGTGTATCTGGTGTGCGACGCCAAGCCTTACGGCACGCGGGATATCTACTCGGAGATATGTAGGTCGATGGGCAAGGGCGAACTGCTGAAGAATACTCCGGCGTGGATGCTGAAGATGATGGGATTGTGTGGGGATGTGCTTGAGTTCATTACGCGGCGCGACATGCCGGTAAACAGCGGCGTAATCGGCCGGATTGCAGGCGACCTGTGCTTCTCAAGCGATCGCATTTCGTCTGAGCTCGGATTCGTGCCCCAAGTCGCACTGCCGGAAGGCATCAATCGCACGGTGGAGTGGTATCAGCAGGGCTGCCCGCCAACGCCTCCTGCCCAGTAGCGTTTTCCGCTTCCGCTGAGCAGCGACTCGCCCGCCACATTGAAGCGGTCAGAATGATTGCCATAGCCATCAGCAGGTACGCCTGATGTGGGAGTACAAACGCCTGCCATACCCAACTGTCAGCTATGCCGGCAGGGATTATGCCCTTCTGGGCGAACACATAAAGTGTTGACGGCCAGGGTACCACCAGGAAGGGTGCTGCCAGTATGAGTATTGCGATCTTTGCGCGGTGTGAAATCGCATGGCAGGTTCCCATGGCCCAAAGGATGGGCAGAGCGACGAGGACAGCGTCGTAGGTGCGGTGGTAAAAAACGATCAACCCGATGATTCCAAGCGTGGCATATAGGGCTATGCGTCTTTCGCGAGTGGCTTTCTGTCGCGTGAGCAATACGATCAGTCCGATAGTTCCAGCAGCTGACCAGGTTATCGCATTCGCCACAAATTTGTTTCCCAGCAGTACATGCATTGGATATTGAAACTGGAGGAACTGGTGGCGGAAGGAAAGCCTGCTCACATCTCCCCTTCCTCCAAGCAGGAAGGTGTCATAGTTAGTTTTCATGGATGCAAACCAGTCTATGCCGAACATTTCCAGCCTGAGTACTCCAATTGTCAGCAACAGCCCTCCCGTGACAATTCCAGCTACAAGTGGGCGCCATTGCCATTTCAGTGCGAAGTAGAGAAAGTAGATGACTCCGCATTGGGGTTTCAGACAGGTGGCGATTGCCAGCAATACTCCGGATAGATACGGGCGTTTGTTCACGTCGCAGACTATAGCCCAGACGATACACATCAACACAACGACAGAGAGCTGTCCCAGTGCGATTGCGGTGTGCATGGGCACCAGTGCAATGATCAACGCGCACAGCAGGAGCTTGCGCGGCAAAGTCAGATGTATCTTTGATAGCTTCAGGAGTCCTATGAGCGAGATGGTGATAGCAAGAAGATTGAGGCACATCCATGTAACTATGGCAGCTTGCCATGGCATCCAGGCAATGCTCGCCAACAGGACGAAGGTCGTGGGCGGATTCATCGCGTCTTCAAGTAGAAGCTCGGGGGCTCCGCCGGCATCGCGTGCGGTCTGACGAAGTGTTTCTGTGTCGTAGCAGTTTTCGCCATGGAGCCACGTTCGAGCACAGCAGTAGTATACCGCGAAGTCTTGGCTCATTGTGATGGAGCGAACAGGTCCTCGCAGTGCCAGGACGACCATGAATGCAACAAGCAATATAGCGCATGCGGAGATCTTCGTCTTGTGCTTATTGTCTTGCGTGCTATCCTTGTCTATCATTGGAGTTCTTCTTATTGCAGCATATTGCTACTTGTGTAGTATTGGCGAGATTCATTCAGGTGATTGGGGCAGTGGCGATTCTAGATCGATAGCCCATTGTCATGTCTCTTTAGTTCCAGGAGCTTGAGGTCGATCATATATTGGTGGATCGTATCAAACGTGCAGGCCATGAGGCCCGGAAGGCCGTCCATGACGCCCAGTTTGAGCAAGTAAAGCCTGATGAATCGCCACAGTATACGCACGGGCAGGCGCCTGGCAAGATTGTCCCAAGCCATGTTTCGCTGCTGCTGGTCACTCGCGAAAATACTTGGACGCTTGCCGTGTTTCAGTTCTTGCCAGATTATCTCCGACTCGACTGAGGAATACTTGTTGCACCTTTCGATATGAAAACCAAGCCCCTTGCGGAAGGGGTAGTGAACCAATTGTTCTCTGAGGATTCCGGCTTGTCCATCGGTCTTGAAAGCTTCATTCAAGGGATTGATAAATTGCCCTCCCCCACGGCGAACCAGCCGTGGTAGCCAACCTTGCCATTCGCCGCTGTGTCTCAGGTATTTGTTCATGAGCATATTCTTGCATCTGATGTGATACAGCGAGCAATGCGGGTTGCTTTCGGCAATCATTCCGCGGGTCTCATGGATAAGTTCGGGCGTCATGCGCTCATCCGCATCGACGAAGAATACCCAGGGGTATTTGAAGTCCAAGGTCTCAAGTGCGGCATTGCGTTGGGATGAGTAGTCATCGAACTGGTGTTGAACAAACCTGACACCTGCGGTGATCGCGATCTTCTCAGTGCTGTCTGAGCTGTTGGAGTCGAACACCACGATGTCGTCACAACCGCTCAGAGAGTCAATGCATTCTTCGAGATGCACCTCCTCGTTAAGTGTGAGAATCACAATTGAGAAGTTGTTGTCTATCGTTGAGTCCATGACATTATCCTGTGGGTTGTGGTTCTGGTTGCTGGTAGTGGATGGAGGCTACATCGTAAAATTCTTAGCAGTTCTGCGCATCTCCTTTGTCTTGAAGACAATCATTGCCTCATAGACGGCCTGCAAGATGCTGTATGTGAAGCCTGGCCTCCCGTCCAGAAATCCGCCTTTCAGTATGTACATGAATAGGAACTTCATGACAGGTCGGCAGGGCATCTTGAACGACAGCTTCTTTAGTGCATTCCGCCTGATAATCTTGTCCGTTGACAGGAATTCTCGCCACCTGAACTCGCTGTTGTCGAGAGATTTCAATGTTTCGACTGCTTCGTGGTGGCTGTAGCGATTATGACGTTCAAACCACTCTCCAAATCCCTTGCTGAAGAAATAGTGCAGGAATTCATTCTTCAGATATCCGGTCTTGCCGTCTATAATCGCTATGGGATTGACATCGCGTTCCCAGTGGATTTTGTCAGGTTTCCACAATCGCGCGATCCACACGTCAAACATTCCCCCATGTCTGAGCCATTTGTCCATAAACAGATTTCGTCTGCGGGCGAAGTATGTCACTTCCTCTCGCGAGTCGTCAGACGTTATGTCCAGAATCTCGTCTCTTAAACACTCCGGAACTCTCTCATCAGCATCTGAGTAATATACCCAGTCATGCTTGAAATCGATATTCTGAACAGCCCAGTTCTGATGGCTCGACCAGTTGTCAAATTTCCGCTGGACCACCCGTGCGCCGAATTCCTTGGCGATCTCGACCGTTCGGTCTGAACTGTAGGAATCAAACACCACAATGTCATCAGAGAAAGACAGCGTCTCGAGACAACTCCGTAGATTGATTTCTTCATTGAGCGTGAGGATAAGGACAGATATTGACACCTTATTCTCCTTTCATTACGCGTTCTTTTATGATTCTGGCAGGGTTTCCCGCAACTACCTTCCAGGGTTCGACATCCTTGAAGACCGTTGACCTGGCCCCCACGACGGCACCTTGTCCGACTGTGACACCAGGGCCGATGAAGACATCCGCACATACCCACACCTGATCTTCGATGACAATCGGGGCCATTGTCAAGGGCATCGCGGGCCTTGTAAAATCGTGCGAGGCAGAGCAGAGGTACGAGTATTGCGAAACTGTGCTGTGAGCACCTACCGTAATTGGGGCGGCACAATAGCAGTCCACATTGCTTGCCAGGCAACTGTATTCTTGCATCGTGAGATTCCACGGAGCCCATATCTTACATGATGCTCCGATATTCGCGTGCTTTGCGATCTTTGCGCCGAATAGCCGCAGCAGGAAACGTCGCCAACCATTACATATGCGTGGGCTCAGACGAAACAACAGAACCCACACGAATCCCCAAACAAGCCTCGCAATGCGGTTGCGAATCGAGTGTACGTTGTGGTAGTTGCTGACATCCACCCTGCCTACTCTGGGTATCGTGGCATTGTTGTCTATATCGGTTTGTGGCTGATCTTGCATATTCAGTCGGCCCTCATTGTGGTGGCCAGTGCTTTCGATGGTCCAGCGATAGACGCTGTGCCTGTTCTTTGTGATGATCTTCCACGCGCACAGTTATGTCAGGAGCTGTTTCTCGTGACCGTTCTTGGGTTGTCCCGGAAAGCCAACTATTCGTTGGATTTCCTCCCAACGCTTCTTCCACGTGTGATTGGACATGTTCTTGTGGTTCTTCTCTATCAAAGGCATATACTTGTCGAAATCTGTGAGGATTGTTTTCAATTGTTTGGCCGGTTGATCCATATCTACCTCAACGACAGGATTATACCCAAACAACTCAATCATCTCACGTGGCGCTTTGCCTAAGACCAGGCATTTTGAGGCCATTGACTGGAGGTATCTGTTCGTCATCGTCTCTATATCGCCAGCGATTTCAGGATGGGTGATGTTCTGAGGAAAGCAAACGGATATCTTTGTCCTGGACATCGCCTCCACGAACTCCTGTCTTGTGGGAAATATTATCTGTGTCTTGTCTTGTTCATAGACATATGTTTTTCGCACTTCTGCCGCCACAGACAGAATATGTTGATGATATGCATCGTACCTGCGGCCCATCTGCAGAATGTCAATATCCTTCTTTTCATAGTCGTGGTGCCCATAGATATCCATGTCTATTCCTTCGGGTATCCAGTGGAACCTGCAGTTGCTGATGCATTCATTTAGCATGTCTGCGGCTTGGCTTGAGCTTGTGAATACAGTGTCAAGGCCCAAATCGCGAATGAATCTTCTGAGAGGGTGAAAGTTATGGGGCCAGGCATCAAAGAAGTAGGCACTCTTGTGCCCACGTGACTTCAGGAGGGGAAGGCATTTCCACATGTCCAGATTCATCAGAACGACGAAGTAGTCGGAGTCGTCACGCGGAATTGTCAATCGTGGACTCGACAACATTGCACGTCTCACGAAGTCCAATTTCCCTGTCTTCAGGTGGGCAAGCCTCCTGTATATTTTCTTGAACAGCGATGCTATACGCTCATTGCCCTTTTCCTCTCTCGCGTCGGTGTCGAACAGTATAGCTCGCTCGAAGTCATCGACTACATCTTGAGAACAGTGGCGATTTAGCCATCGTGTTTGTGCCGTAAGTACTTTCATTTAGCGTTGATTCCTGTCGCATTGCTCGTTGAATTGTCAAAGGCTACGCATGAGGGCTTCGGGCCTTTGTCGAGAACCCAGTTGTACATGGCGAGTGTTTGCTGGGCAATGCTGCCCCAGTCGAAGCGGTCCCTTACAAGCTGGCGTCCTCGGATGCCCATTTCGTGGCGTTCGGATTCGGACATCGACATTGCTTCCAGCAGCGCCGCTTCGAGGTATTGTTCGCCAAGTTCTATGCGCCAGCCACAGTTGGCTTCGGTGAGTTGGACCCACGGTGTTCCTACTGTAGTAATGACGGGCTTGCCTGATGCGAGGGCCTCGGGCACGACTATCCCGAAGTTTTCGCTGTAAGTCGGCAGCACGAACACATCGCAACCGGCGAAAATATTGGTCTTCATCAATCCAGATACTGATCCGGTGAACGTCGTCCTGTCCCGCACGCCACACGCAGAAAGTTCATGTTCAACTTCGCTCTGGTGGTTTGCTTCGTCCGGGCCAGCGATTACCAGATGCCAGTCGGGGAACTGGTCGGCCAGGCGTCCCCACACACGCGCCAAGCCGATAAGCCCCTTCTTCGGATGAATTCGCGAAAGGAAGAGCAATGTACGTTTGTCGCGTAGTTGCGGCCATTCTTGCTCCACTGTATCGCAGGACGGTTCGGTGAGATATTCATCGACATTCAGACCTATGGGAGTCACACATATTGGATTGCCAAAGCCCAGATTCTCTATGTTCTGTGCTTCCAGTACCGCTTTGGCGTCAATGCATGCGGCTGTGCGCACTGCCTTGCCGGCAAACATGAACCAGGCAAGTTTCTTCTTCCATGCAGATCTGGACAATGCCCAGGGCTCTAGCATTCCATGCGGGGAATGAACTCGCGGGATACCAAGCTCATTGGCAACTTTGGTGGCTTGGCCGACTGTCGTCATCCACATTCCATGGGAATGGATTATGTCTGCATCGCGACACACTTCTCGCAGCATGGAGGTGAATCGTTTGCTCCAGTACAGGCGCAGCCGCCTGCACCCATGTGCCGAGGCTTCATGCACGGAGATCGTCGAGCGGTCCAGTTCCAAAGGCTTGCCAGCGGCTGGGCCCATATCTATAGTGCAAAGCTCAAGGTTTACATCATTCCCGGCCAGGTTCGTCAGCAGATCGACAACAGCCGTTGCCGTTCCGCCAGTGTTCTCGCCGATAGAAGCTATTACATGAACCACTTTCAGCGGTTTGTTTGCATTGCTGTTGTCCTGCATAAATTCTTTCACTTGTGGAACGGGTATTCTGAAGTTCGATGCGGGAACTCACTTCTGGTCAGTCATTTCGTTTTCATAGGGGCAAAGACACTAATCCTTAAAACATTCCGACCAATGCTTCCCGCGGAACTTCTTGGTGTCACGCCAGCCTGCCAAGTGGCTGCCGCCTGCCACTCGCATGGAACGCGCTGCCCATGTTCTAACGAATTGCATGAGGCCGTATTCTTTGATTCCGTGGCGATGCTCCATTAGCGCGTACTCTTCATTCGTTCGTATGCGGATCGGATGCGATTCATCGGCGAGTTCACTATTTGCCATCGTCGGTCCTGTGGTTTTCGATTCTTCGTGCACCCTGAAGCCATAAAGGTAGGCATCGACGCGATGGAAGCGGTGTCCGGCTTTGTAGAATCGCCACCACATATCTGTGTCCATCATTATGTGGAACTTTTCGTCAAGCCCCCCGGCCTCGTCATACATTTCTTGAGTGTAGAACGTGCTCGGGCAATAGGTATACAGCCCCCCCAGCTTCACGAGCCACGAATGCCAGCCTTCATTCTTAGTGCAGCGGATGACCTTGCTGTCTGCATCGATGCGGGCCGTATTGCCAGTGAACCATGAAAGCTTGGGGTATTGGGACGCTGCTGCGGCAATGGCTTCCAGCGCCCCTGGCAGAAGGATGTCGTCGCTGTTGACCCAAGTCATGAAACGTCCTTTACAGCGGCTGAAGCCTTTGTTGAACGCTTCGCTCTGTCCGGAATCAGGCTCGCTCACCCAGTAGGCTAACTGCTTGTCATAGGAACTGATGATATCGGCGCTGTCGTCCTTGCTTCCGCCGTCAATTACGATCAGTTCCTTGTTCGGGTAGGACTGATCCAAGACCGATTCAATCGCTTCTCGCAGGTATTGGCCCTGGTTGTAAGACGGCATTACTATTGAAATCATGGGTGTATTCATGTGGTTCATCCTGCTTGTGCGTAGTTGTGGTTCCAGTTCAGTCGTTCGTGTGACGGCGGGCCAAAACGATAGCACTTCAGAGTTGCCCCAAGGACAAGTCCCAGAAACAGGCCGTGTCGCTCGTTGGCGAGCGCCGCCGACATGAAGCACTGAAAGAAGAAGAATACGGTGGAAGCAATTGCAATACTCCCCATGGCTCGGGTTTCCTGATAGTCGCTGTGAATCATCTTTCGGCCCAGGATGGCCGGCGTCCACAGGCAGTACATCAGCGCAACGAATCCTACGAGACCTCCGACAGCCAGCATGTTCGTGTATGCGTTATGCCCGATAGAGCCGAGGTCGCTTGTTTCTTCGAGTCCGAACGCTCCGTATCCGGCGCCGAATATGACCGTGCTGTGAAGCCACACGCTCAGTTCGTGGACAGCTCCCTCCCATCGCCCCATATATGATCCCATTTGTGATGGTTCAACCAAAGCATCGAAGCGACTCTGGATGACGGCGATGACGTCCACTTGAAGGAATGCCATTGATGCAGCAGCACTGACGGTGACTGCGATGAATATCCAAATGCCGGATGTTGTCAATACTCGCCAAGCTCTGATTCGAACGCCCTTTGGGGCAATGAATATAGCTGCGGCGATAGTGCCCATAAAGGAAAGAGTAATACTTCTAGTGAGTGTGCCCAGAACGGCCAGTGAACTCATTGTAAGGATTGTGGTTCGGACGGCACTGGAGTAGAAAGCCGGGTTGTTAGTCGCGGTGAAGACAGTGGCGGCCCCGATGATTGCCGCGGCATTCACGTTGTAATCCATTGTTCTGAGCAGGTTGGCCGAGCCGGACTTCTTGAAGGCGCCACTGCGTGAGCTGAAGAACATGAGCACCAAGACGCATACAACACAAGAAAGGATACCTGCGAGCTTGACAAATCGTCGAACGTCTTTATACGTGCGAATAGTGATGTATGCGCAGGCCATCCCAGCCGGGAGTTTCAGCCACCATTTTATCTGCCTGATAACTGCATATGCCGGCATGCCGCTTCCCAGGCCAAGTGCCGCGCCAACACTGATCGAAACCGCCCATAGTACAAGTATAGTCCGCAGGGGGGGCGTCTTACTTGGCAGAAGTTCCTCTCCCTTCTTGCCGAACCAGCCCACGAGCAGGATCAGTACCATGATAATCTCGTAGAGCGTTATCGGGGCGCCTGCTACATTGAGTCTCCATGCAAGTATGATCGCGTTGTGACTGGCGATCATCGTCAGGCTAAGCAGGATGTATAGAAGCCACATCTGGTTGCTCCCTATTTCCCATGTGTGCGGTATCTGCCACGTACAGCATCGTGCGGTGCTGATTGGCTTGTCGCTGAGTCGATAGGATATTGTTTGGTCATGATACTGTCTCGTGCCGTCATTCCGGCCAAGCCGTTTTGTTGTGGTCGCGTCCTGCAAGCAACGCTACTGCATCAATTTCCTGAGAACTACGCCAGCACGCAAGGCGCTGTCCTGCACTTCCGGTATCATCTTCGTGAGTCGCAATCGGATGTTGTCGCTATCGGCCATCACTCGCTCAAGACAGGCTATAACACTGTCCGGCGAGATGTCGCAATTGCGGACCATGTATTTCAAGTGCCCAAATAATCGCTTGTTGAGCCCTTCAGCCTTGAAGCTGTAGGCGAGACTCACTGTAGGTATACACATGCCGAACGATGCAATCGTCGAGTGCATCCTCGCGCCAACATGGAAGTCAAATGTTCCAACAACCCACTTGATCTGTGCTGCTGGCATGTTCTTGGGGATGCAGACTACATCCGGCCAGCGAGCGGCATTCTCCTGCAGGACGCCGTTAAGCAGGTCAAAGTCACTCTTAGGGCCAACGCAATGTGGTACCAGTACAATCGGCTTGCCGAATCTATCGCGCAGCGCATCGACAATGTCGACGACGCCTTGCTCGCAACGCCCCTTGTATGGCGAACGATTGAGGATGAGAGAACTCAGCGAAAGCCCGATCGAGTGATCTTGCAACTTTGCGAGGAAATCGGTGTCCGTGGGACGTTCCGGTTCCATTACGAAGGCGGGATCTTCTATTCTGTGGACATTCTCGCTGACGCCATTATCTGCGAGATACGCCAGGGAAGTATCTTCCCGGATGAAGATAGCGGTGAACTTCTTGAGCAGATCGAATACCGACTGTTGATACTTCTCCGGGCCACTGAATGGGCCCACAGAACATCCCCACAAAGCAGTGGGTTTCCCCATTTTGATGGCCTGTCTGGCAGCGGCTATATGATAGAACGGTTGATCGGCAAAGTTGTCTCCTCCGAGGAAAAGAATCGCATCTGAACTGTTCATTCTCAATCTGAACTGCCGGACAAATAACTGGTACGCCGCCGGCTTGCCCAGTATCGCTTTGGATGCCTGGAACAGGAACCATTGGAGACTCTTTGGCCGGGGATAGTATAGAGGAGCATGTTCAATACCAGGATCGGTTTCATTCAGACCTTCAGAGTGTGGATACGTCTCTGTTTCGATGGTGATGAACTTTGGATCATCAAAGGCTTCTCGCAGGATTCGAACTGTGCCGCGGACAATCGCTTCGGATCCGTGATTCGTATATGGTGAGTTGCCAACGAAAAGAAATTCTTTGCTCATATTATTGCCTCTGGGTTTGTCTGTCTACCGGCCATGGTGCCTTTCTGTAAGAACGAAATGGCAGTCTTCAGGCATTGAATAATGTCTGGTATCAATGATGCATCGCCTATTATAATCGCGATTCTCATTGTCTGCCTCTCTGGCATTTGCCATGCAGGTAAGCCATTACACGCCTAACTCTTCCAATCTGACGGTTGAATACTGCAATGATGCGGCGGTACGTCGATGGCTCGCTCAGCCGATATTTTCGAATGAGATCGGAAAAGGCAATCGATTTTAGATCCTGATAGAACGTGTTCCTTCCCACCGGTCTTTTGGCAGGCCTGACAAGCAACGGGTTTCCGCGGATGGCAGTGTCGATGTCTGCCTGACCGAGGAACACAGACGAACGGCAAGCTTCCAGCCAAGTCGATCCTTTCTGCGTATTCACCAATACGAGGGATGTTCCCTTGTCTTCTTTGTCGTATTGGGGGTACCTCTGTCGTACGCCCCAGAAGTCTGCTATGGTGAGATCCCCAGGCCGATCTGTATTGGTGAATGGGCAGGTATAACACGATGGGCGAAGGGCGTAGTCACTTCGAAAAGCCGCATAGTATGGATCACCTAACATCGGTCGTAGTCGGACCTCGCCTTCGCCAACAACCTGCCGAACGCTGAAGTGTTTCCACCCTGTGGTCTTATCACGAAATGAAATATCCACCAACGGTTTGTCTGGATAATAGGATCGTCGATACTCGGAGAATAACAGCGGCGAGGGCACGCCATGACATACCATATCGCAACAGAACAGTCCTTCGACGGGCTTACGAAGATATCTTCGCAGGCCTGCAACTTGACAAGGGGTACCCGAGAACAGGACGAGTCGGCCCTGTTCTAGCAAGTCACTAATGTGGCGATACAGTTTGGGCGGTGTTTCACTTTGGACGTATTTCGATCCCCTCAGTTGGGCAAGGTCCTCGCTATTATCGATCATTATGTGCCGGACGATGAGATGTTCATCAAAGGCCGCACCGACCACTACGCCACCCTGGTCGAGGATATTTTCGGCAAGAGCGGTGAACAGGCCTCCAGAAGAACTTTCACGGCGGATAGCATCGTCCAAATGCCACGCAGCGAAGACTTCCGGTGGATGTATCGAATCTTCCCCTCGGCAGGGGGTTTGAGAATTAGTGTGATCGTGGCTAGCCGGGCAAACCTTGCGGCAGATGCCGCAGTCGGTGCAGATGGCGAGATCGATCCGTGGATGAAGGAAACCTTCATTGTCCGGGTGCATGGCGATGCAGTCTTGCGGGCACGCAGCGGCACACGCGCTGCAGCCTGTGCAGGCATTGAAAGCCGGGCCAAGTGGATGTAGTTCTTCGCTTCCCATTGTTTGGATTGTGCCGATCTCTATTGTCATGTAGTTGTGATTAGGGGCCATTCTTCAAAGCAATAGTCACTCCAGGCGACTCCCGGCGACCGGCCCATTGCGAAGAATTCACAGTGGGACGACTACTGGTCATATTCTGGTATCGTTTGTGTATTCGATTCAGTGCGTCCTTCTGTACTCAGCTTGTTATTGTTGGCTTGTTGTCTCAACGAAACTGCAGTTGCTACTGCATACAAGAACATTGTCGTTCCGTGTCCAGCAATAAGGGCCAATGCCGCACCTCTGCCTCCCAAATTAGGAATCAGCAGGAAACACGAGATAACAGAGATGCTTCCGCCGATCACTACGCTGGCAAAATAGGTCTTCTGCATTCCCTTGGAGACAACGTATTGAGATGCTACGACCCCAGTCGCCCAGATCACTACATATATCGCCAATATTCTCAAGATTGGGGCAGCATCGGTGTAATCAGATGTGAACAATAATCCCATGATTGTGCGGGGAAACAGGATTGAAGGGATACTGAATATTCCTGCCACACCCAGCATGACCGCCAGATAGGCAAGCAGGAATCGTATTTGTCGTGAGACTGGAACATCGGGCATAGTTGCCCGAGCTGCCGCAGGCTTGCCTATGCGAGCCAATTGGCCGATTACCAAGATTACGATGGCGGCGATGCGCCAGCTTGCAGCATAGCCACCAAGAGCCTCGTTGCTCTTTGCGTTCTTAAGAATAATCTGGTTCAACGATGTGCAGCACAGCAACGCTACGCTGGCCAGCCAGAAGAGCCACCCGGATCCAACAAGATGGCGTATGTGCTTCCCCAGTTCCATTCGGCCAGAGAAATCGAGTCGCCGCAACGCCCAGCGGAATTCAATGAGCAGGCCTATGGCCACCGAAAGTAGAACCGCCCACGCTATCCATGCAAGTGATAGCTTGTTCATCAGTATTGCTATCCAGGCGATCGCAACGTAGATCAACTTCTGGATTAACGTGATGACTGAATGCCACTGCATTTTTCCCCATACATCGTAAAGAGGGGCCACTGTAATTGCGGACAGGGCTGTGCAAGAGACAATGACGATGCCACTCCAAGACATGGAAAGCAGTGATCCCCCCGAAAACTGCCATGCTACCAGTGCCAGAATGGAGACTACCAAGAGTACCATTCTCATTACAATGCTCGCCAGAACAATCTGGGGTAGCCGATCTTCTTGGTGGACGAGTTCTTTCACTAGGGAGCGGTCCGAGCCAAAAAGTACGATCATCGACACGTATGAGCCTATCGCAAGGATGTATGATAGCTGACCAAATTCGGATATTCCCAGCACATTTGCGATCTTGACCGTGGTTACGATGCCGATAGCAGCGGCGATGAAGTTAATGACAACCAGGATTGAGAGGTTCTGCAATCTGCTCTTCTGTCTCGATATCAAAGACACCAGATCCACCATGTGTCGCTTGAGCGATGGTCCCTTGATGGGCGCGTCGGTCGCCAGCGGTTCGCCTTGGAGGTTCTCGTATTCTGGTGTGTTGTCTTGTTGATTCATTCAGACATCTGCATTGAGTTAAGAGTCAAGCTGGCGTTGTTGCGATGATGTTTGTTCGGCGAATTCTGCCACGAGGCTATGTTCCTGAGCATATCCGTCGCCTTACTGCTGCGCCCGAAACCACTCTATGGTTTGGGCCAAGCCTTTGTCGAAGGTTATTTCCGCCTTGAAACCGAACAGGTCCTCCGCGCGGGAGGTGTCCAGGCAGCGGCGCGGCTGGCCGTCGGGTTTTGAGGCATCCCACACCAGCTCGCCTTCGAAGCCGACCAGGTCCTTGATCTTCGTCGCCAGGTCCTTGATCGTGATCTCGAAACCAGCGCCAAGGTTGACCGGCTCGGGGCCGTCATAGCCCTTCATCGCCATCAGGATTCCGCGAGCACAGTCCTTCACGTAGAAGAATTCGCGGCTGACTGATCCCGTGCCCCAGACATCCACCTTGTCGTCGCCTCGGTCCTTCGCTTCCACAAACTTGCGGATCAGGGCCGGGATAACGTGTGAGGATTGCAGGTTGAAGTTGTCGCCAGGTCCGTAGAGATTTACCGGCAAGAGGTAGATCCCGTTCAGGCCGTACTGCTGGCGGTAAGCCTGAAGCATTACCAACAGAGCTTTCTTGGCGATGCCGTAGGGTGCGTTGGTTTCTTCAGGATATCCATTCCAAAGATCTTCTTCCTTGAACGGAACGGGCGTGAATTTTGGATACGCACAAATCGTCCCAACCTGGAGGAACTTCTTGAGTTCAAGCCGACGTGCGTGCTCAATCAAGTGCATGCCCATCGCCATGTTAGCGTAGAAGAATCTGCCCGGGTTATCGCGATTGGCACCAATGCCGCCCACCTCCGCAGCCAGGTGGATCACGCTTGTCGGCTTAAGGTCGGCGTACATCCGCTCGACGTCTCCCTCAACGGTGAGATCGTAGTCCTGGATGAGTGGGATGATGAGGTTGTCCTGTGATACGCCGTCATTTCGCAACGCTTCCTGAAGGTGCTTTCCCAGAAAACCATCGCCGCCTGTGATAACTATTCGTTCTTTGGTCAAATCCATATCTTCAAATTTCCTTGGCATCGCCTGTTCAATCGCGGCCGATGCTTTTCGGGCAATCGGTGCGGATATTCAGGATTTTTCAGGATTACCACATAAACCCATCAAACAGCCAAGTTCCTCACGGTTTGATGCCGCGCGGAACTTGCTTGTTTGCGTTCTTGATACTACGTATCTTCCAGCTCTGCGGTTCAGCCGCCGTTGGCTGTTTTGTTGCGGTGGTCGGCTAGAACCCGCTCTTCTTTCGCCAAATCCCAGTCATGTTGAGTCATCATCTGGGCAAGCTCTTTGAAGCCCACTTTGGGCTTCCATCCGAGTTCTTTGTAGGCTTTTGCCGGATCGCCGAGCAGCAAGTCAACTTCTGACGGGCGGAAGTATCGTGGATCGGTCTCAACGTAATTCTGGTAGTCGAGTTCAAGATGTCCGAACACTTCTTCGAGGAATTGGCGGACAGAGTATGTTTCGCCTGTGGCTACCACATAATCGTCGGCCTTGTCCTGTTGGAGCATCAACCACATGGCTTCCACGTAGTCGCCGGCGAAACCCCAGTCACGCTTAGAATCCAGATTGCCTAGATAGAGCTTGTCCTGCAGGCCTTCCTTGATGCGGCATGCCGCGCGGGTGATCTTTCTGGTGACGAACGTCTCGCCGCGACGCGGGCTCTCGTGATTGAACAGAATCCCATTGCACGCGAACATGTCATACGCTTCGCGATAGTTCACGGTCTGCCAGTAGCTATATACCTTTGCGCAGCCGTACGGGCTTCGCGGATGGAATGGCGTGGTTTCCGATTGCGGTACCTCGGCAACCTCTCCGTACATTTCGCTGCTCGATGCCTGGTAGAATTTCGTGTTTGCTCCGATATCGCGGATAGCTTCCAGGAGCCGTATTGTGCCCACTGCATCCACTTCGGTGGTGAACACGGGCTGATCGAAGCTGACTCGCACGTGCGACTGTGCGCCAAGGTTGTAGACCTCGTCGGGCTGACACTTGCTGAGCACATTGCGAAGTCCTACGCCATCGCTCAGATCGCCATAATGGAGGAAGAGCCTCGCGCCGGCATCGTGGGGGTCATTGTAGATATGGTCAATGCGTTCGGTGCCGAATGTGCTGCTACGACGCACCAGCCCATGAACTTCATATCCCTTGGAGAGCAACAGCTCTGCCAGATAGCTTCCGTCCTGGCCTGTAATACCTGTAATCAGTGCACTTTTTGTCACTTATCTGTACCTCCACGCGTTGTCACTATTCGAGTAATCAATTGCAGTTGTATCTCTTCTGAATATCGGCAAGAACCGGTCTTGCCTGTACACAAAACCATTCGGCGCCGGGAATTAGTCGCACTCGTGTCTCGCAGGTGACTAATTTCGGGGTGGCCGGGAAAATCTATCGTCTTCAGATTAGCGGCTGGCGACCTATAGCGCGCTATGCTTCTTTGGCAGGTTTCGCCGTCGGCATGCTGTTTGCTTTGGGCGGATTCAAGGGCTTGTATTCCGGAATCATCTCTTGGAGTAGAGCAACCACTGGCGCGCGATCAAAGCAGTTCTGGAGCTTCTCAAACTTTGTGAACATTTCCTGGATGAGCTTCCAGTCGCCTTTGCAGCTCTTCCAGATATTTACTTTCGGGTGAACGGTTGGTTCGAGGTCTTCACCGGTACTGCGGAGTTCTTCGTAAAGCTTCTCGCCGGGCCGAACGCCGATGAACTTGATCTCGATTTCCTTGTCCGGCACGAAGCCGCTCAGCGTTATCATCTGCTTAGCCAGGTCGACGATCTTTACCGATTCGCCCATATCCAGCAGATAAATCTGTCCGCCGGTGCCCGTAGAGGCGGCCTGCAAAACCAGACGCGATGCCTCCGGTATCGTCATAAAGTATCGTGTCATATCGGGATGCGTAACACATACCGGGCCGCCTTCGGCAATCTGCCGTCGGAAGGTAGGAATTACTGAACCTGCCGAACCAAGCACGTTACCGAACCTGACCGCCTTGAACTGCGTGCGGCAGTTGTCTGTGCCGTTCAGTGCTTGCGTATATATCTCGGCCACGCGTTTGGATGCGCCCATCACTGATGACGGGTTGACCGCTTTGTCGGTCGAGATCATGACGAACTCGTCCGTGTCGAACTTGCAGGAGGCATCGGCCACGTTCCTGGTCCCGAGTATATTGTTCTTGATGGCTTCGCACGGATTGTGCTCCATCAGTGGAACGTGTTTGTGCGCGGCCGCGTGTATTACCACTTCGGGACGATGCTGGTCCCACAGCTCCATCACTCTGTCGCGGTCAAAGATGTCGCATATTCGCGCGGCAATTGATATTTCCGGATGCTTTTTTCGCAGTTCGTTGTCAATATCGAACAGAGGCGTTTCGGCCTGTTCCACCAGGATCAATTGATTTGGGGTGTATTTGCAGATCTGGCGGCACATTTCCGAACCGATGCTGCCGCCTGCGCCGGTAATCAGGATTCGCCTTCCGCTCAGGAACTTCCCAATGGCGTCATCATCCAGTTGAACGACATCACGCCCGAGAAGATCCTCAATATCCACCGGTCGCATCTGGGAGACTGTGATCTTTCCGTCGATCAGATCACTGACCGCGGGAAGGGCGGAGAACTTGAGATTCGTGTCGCCGCAAAGATCGATAATGCGTTGCATGTCTTTGCGGGAGGCGCTGGTAATCGCGATGAGTATTTCGTCTATGTCAAAATCTTCGCAGAGGTCTGCTATTTCATCTGTGGTGCCCAGCACGGGTGCGCCGTGCATGATAATCTTGCGTTTTGCCGGATCGTCATCGACCAGCCCGATAACGCGGTACTTTTCCACGCTCATGCGGTCGATTTCGCGGATGATCGTTTCAGCGGCATTGCCTGCACCGATTATCAGCACGCGGCGAAGCCCATCGGGGGATATCGGACGACGCTCCTGACGGTATATCCGGAACCAGAGCCTTGCGGTGCATACAAAGAACACCGTGCCAAGGAAGTCTAATGGCAGCACGCCTTTAGGGAATGTGCCGAAGTAATCTGCTATCGCGACCAGCACCGGTGCGCGGAAATGCTGAGTAGACCACGGAATAATGAACATTGCCCCCGCCGCAACCAGTACGAACAACCACGAAGCTACCAGAATGCTTATGACATCCCTGATTCCGGCATATTGCCACCCGCCTCTGAAAAGCTTCTTCATTCCGAAGATCAGCGTCTTGACGATCAGGAAGAACGGTAGAACTGCCAAGTACTGCAGGCATTTCTGTCCCCAGTTGATGTAATTATTGCTGCCGACCATCTTTTGGTTGGCGTCAAACCACAGCAGGAATGCCAGAAGGAGCGACAGTGCGAATATTGCGTTGTGAACGACAATGTACCCGACAAGACGAACGTGCGCTCTGACGCGATCAGACCGTGTTTCGGCATCTACGGAAACGTCCTGATCAGGTGATGTGTCGACGTCTTGAGTTATGTCAGACTCCGTCATAGTTCCTCGTTATAACATTAGTTGTGACGCCACAGATTAAGATAATCGACATGATGAAAAGCAGCCTTTAATAATACCATACCGGCTGGGCGCAGAGAAAGGAGCGGCTTCGTCGACGGAACACCAGTGTGCGATAAATTTTCCTGGCACTCATTAAGTTGAGTTGTCAGATGTTGTTTCGCCTGCGTTGAAAGTAGAACAGGAGAGCAGGAGACCGCGGTAGACTCCAGATAGCAGTTACGTTGATTCCCAAACGAAGCGCTAATTGCTGTTTCTGCATATATACACTACTTTCTACCGCTCTGTGTGCGAGCAATCTTTCTTACCAGAAAGATTGCTCGCACACGAACACCACCGACCTTAGTACGCCCACCGGCAGCATGCTGTTCTGTCCGGGGAAAGCATCTCAGTAACTACTGTATCGCGGGACGCGCCGGGGATCGCGAGAGCGTGTTCACGGCCGGGTGCCAGCGCGCAGAGAAAATAGGCGGCCTGACTGACCGACTGAGCCTAAGTGCTTTATTTGGATAGGATTAGTATAATACAGATATTAGATGCGCAAGAAAAACCCCGTCGCCAGGATCGGTTCGATTCGACCGTCTGCCAAGGGGTATTTCGTATTTAGTTTCGAGGCGACACCTACGCACGTGAGCATACTTCAACTGCTCACAGCAAATGGTGTTACGCTTCGATCTTGGAAATCTTCACTCGCAGGTATCGTTGCCTGTGGCCGGTTTTCTTGCGGGACGATTTGCGGCGTCTCAGGCGATAAATATGCACCTTCTCGCCTTTGACTTCGTCTTGCACGACCTCTGCCGTTACCTTGGCGCCATCTACCAGCGGCGTTCCGACCTTGATGTCGGCATCATCGCTAACCAGAAGAACGCGATCAAACGATACTTCTTTCTCATTTTCGGCCAGTTCACGCAAGTCAACGTCAAGGACATCGCCTTCACAGACTCGGAACTGCTGGCCGCTATCTTCTATTACTGCGTACATGATTGCTCCTTGCTCCCTTAGGGGAAGGGGCAATTATCCGAGAATTCTTGCCCATGTCAAGAGGGCATCGGTCTTTTTGCAGGGCAATCGCATCTAAATCGGTGTCTACTGTTGTTGTAGCCGTTCGGGCCGAAGGTCCGATGGGCAGTAAGCCGGGGTGTGACCGACCAACGGGGAGGGAACCCCCGGAAACAGGTTCAAAAAGATTCAGAACCCCGATAGGGGTGGCCAGAAAAGCTTCTCCTGCGGCGCAGATTGCCGGAGTTTTTCAGATATGGCTTGGCGATTTGTGCCAAATATTCACATTGATTCGCAAGCCAGTTTCTCCCCCCGCCCCTTCGGGGCGGGGAGTTTAGGAGGCCTGTATCCGGGGGCTGCACCGCGACTTACGTCGCGGCTGACCCCCGGCTAACCGCCCATCGGACCTTCGGCCCGAACAGCAACAACAATGACAGCAACAACAGGAATGGCAGAGATAAATTTAGATGCGATTGCCCTGGATCTTTTTGCGGACATCATTTGAGGTGAGGCCACAAAAAAGTGCCATCCTGCCTGCATTTCTAGCATGGTGTGGCTGGTGATCCAACCGGTTTTTCCGGTGCTGCTGATTCCATCTGACGAGCTGCAAAAAGCCTTGGCAGCTCTATCAAAGCTGCGTAACTGCTCCGTTCAGGAACGATGCCGACGCAAGTGATCCCATGTAGAGATGATCCAGCTTGAACCTCTCATTTGGGGAGTGAATCGAATCGCCTGGCAGCCCGAATCCCATCAGAACGGCATCCAAACCCAGAAGTCGCTGGAAGAGTTCCGTAATCGGGATCGAAGCGCCACAGCGAACCAGAGCGGCTTGGGCACCGAAGACTTCCTCCAGGGATTCCCTCGCCAAACTTATCGCGGATTGCGTGCGGTCCATCATGATCGGACGTCCATGGCCGAATTCCTCAACCGTGGACGTCACGCCGCCCGGGGTGTTGGTGGCCACGTATTGTCTTACTTGTTGCACGATTTTGACCGGATCCTGATTGGCGACCAGTCGCATGGAAATCTTTGCTGAAGCAGAGCTTGGGATGATCGTCTTAGCTCCAGTTCCGGTATGTCCGCCGCAGATGCCGTTGCAGTCAAGCGTTGGTCTGGCCCACAGGCGTTCCAGAGTGTTGAATGACTTCTCGCCGCCTGCCAGCTCGCTTACGCCAAGGGATTCGGCAAGCTGGGACTCGTCGAACGGCAGCTGGGACCAAGCCTTTCGTTCCTCCTCAGCCAGGTCGGTCACGTCATCGTAGAATCCAGGTATTGTAACTCGCCCGGAGCTGTCGTGCATGCCAGCCACGATTTTCGCCAGGGCGTTGACGGGGTTCAGCACCGCTCCACCGTACTCTCCGCTGTGCAGGTCGTGGTCCGGCCCGGTCACGGTTATTTCTACATATGCCAAACCTCTCAAGGCATACGTGATGGCGGGCACGCCGGGTGCAAAGAATGAGGAATCGGATACGAGCAATGCATTCGCCGACAGCAGTTGGGTGTTTGCCGAGAGGAACGCCTCCATAGACGGCGAGCCGATCTCTTCCTCTCCTTCGAGAAAAACCTTCACGTTGACCAGGAGTGAGTCGGTCGCCAGGCATGCTTCGATCGCCATCAGGTGTGCGAAGAGTTGAGCCTTGTCATCGCAAGTTCCGCGTCCGTAGATATATCCATCTCTGATCTCGGGCTCAAATGGATCGCTCAGCCACTTATCAAGCGGATCGGGCGGCTGAACATCGTAGTGCCCATAGAAGAGCACGGTTGGGAGTTCGTCGCTTATGTGTCTTGATGCAAAGACATTAGGCTTACCGTCACAAGGCATTACCCGGGCGTCCAGGCCGGCATCGCTCATGTATTGGGCGAGCCACTGTGCACATTGCGTGCATGGGTCAGGCTCTTGGGTGACATTTGCAACACTGGGGAATCGAAGCAGTTCCTTGAGTGATTCCAAGTGCTTGTTTCGATTGGCATTAAGGTAGTCTGTAATGCTTTTGGGTATCATTATGGGCCATTGTGCTCGCGGTTTGGAAATCGACCAGTACGACAAAAGGAGCGGCTTCGTCGATGGAACACCATGTGTGCGATAAATTTCTCTGGCGGTAGATAACGTGAGTTGTCATCAATCCTTCTGGCAGCTTCCGTCGCCGCCTGCGGCTTAGTCGTGACATGTTGAAAGCAGA